>JAZSJO010000168.1:0-8279 GCA_045534365.1 Eubacteriales bacterium | reverse complement strand
GGTAACAATGGAAACGCATTTTTCGGTGCGTTCTCTATTGGGGCGCACCTTTTTGTATGCTGATAGGGGGATATATGGATAAGAATATTCAAAAAAGGGTAATAGATATTACCGGCATAGAGCTTACGCCCGGACAACCTGCCGTTTGTCTTGGCAACGGAGAGCAAGGTTTTGAATGTTGTTGCGACGAGTGCAACTACTATTTGCTTTGTTTTCCTGAATTTGATCCAAAAAACAAAGATGAAAATACTGCCGAGAATAAAGTTTATATTTGATGATCGTATAAAAAAGGACGATGAATTTTAACAATTCTTCGTTCTTTTCCTGTCGTTAGGTAACGTATTTTTAATTTTCCGTTTTGATTATTCAGTGATATAATCGGGATCGATAGTGCCGTACTGGTCGGCGTCCTCGGGGTAGGTAAGCTCCTCGCCCTTCGTGTAATCGAACGCATAATCAATGGATGCATCGACCGAAATATAATCCTTGCCCTCTACAAGCAGGATCATCGTGATATCAACGCCCATAGAAGCGAAATTGCCGTCCTTGTCAAGAACGACAGTCAGACTCGAGCTTTCGTCGTCAACGTCTATGTTCAGAACGCCCTCGATGTCGCCCGCGCTCTCGGTAAGAGCCGAAGCGAATTTATCGCTGAATCCGTTGCATACGATAGTCTTTCCGCCGTCTGCGTTGTCCTTCACCTCAACGGAATTGAACTCGTCAAGCTCCATATCCGCCATTTCGTCGATCTCACCAAACATCTCGGAATAGTCATCCTCGGACAAGAAGCTCTTTATCTTCATGCCGAACAGATCCATATAAACGATATCGTTAACGCAAAGAACGGTTATCTTCTGATCCAATACCGTCATATCCATTCTTACGTTCTTGCCGTCTACGACGATGACCGTTTCACTGCTCGATACGGTTGAAAACGCCTCGTCAAGCTCTGCATCGTCGCAGGAAAAATCCATAGTCATAGTCATTTCAAATTGCTTATCGAGCATCTGAAGCCCCGCTTTTGCAAGAAGCTCCTCTGCAGACGGCTCTTTCTGACAGCCCGCAAAGATAGCGAGCAGCATAAAGGCGCACACGATAGCGGCGATAATTCTCGTAAATTTCATATTGATCAAGATCCTTTCTGTAATAAAGATATCATAGATAAATTATACAACAAACCTTTAAGATTGTCAAGTCTCAAAAGATCAGCCGTTCATTTTTTTCAAAAGCTCGTTTTTTATATCAAACGCGAAATCAACGCCGCCGAAGCAAAGCGCAAGTCCGTCTCTCGGGCAGTTTTCAAACAGCCTTTCAGTCGCTTTGCCTATCTTCTCGCAAAGTACGACGTTCTCTTCTTCAATGCCCTCGATATCAATAGCGTTTTCCGCAACGGCAACTATCTCCTTCACTTTTCTGTCGGCAAACGCGGCAACGACAGAATCAAGCTCTCTTCTCTCCTTAACGCCGACGCAGAGGTATATCTCCTCCTGCCTTCCCCAGACCTCGTCCGCGGTCTTCAGCGCGACCTCCGCCTCGTCCGCGCTCTGCGCGGAATCAATAATTATCTTCGGGGACGCCGAGATAAGATCGAAGCAGCCCGTGTTGATCGCGTTTGCAAGTCCCGTCTTTATACTGCTCCAGGGAAGCTTGGTTCCGCTTCGACGTATGGCAAGGGCGCTCTCGATCACCGTCATTGCGCAATCGCGAAGCATCAGCGACGGGCTTTTCAGACTGTACCCATCCTTTTCGCCATACTTGAAGCTCATACTTCTTGACGTTAAGTCGGTAAGCTCAAACTGCGCCTTTACGGGTATATAAAGCCTTACTCCACCAACGGCGCAGGCGTTCGAGATGCGATTGTATATATCACTCTTCTGATTTCCGCTGACGACCTCGCGAGTGCCGCGCTTTATAGCGTCGCAAATGAGCTTTATTCTTCCTCTGTCGCCAACGCCGTCGTAAACGGTAGGCATAACTATCAGATCGTAGGGCGCGCAGACCGCGTCAAGACTAAAGCCCTCGCCCGAAAGTCCTTGAAGTATAACGTATTCACAGCTTCCCATCTTACAGAGCAAAAGCCCGAGAACGAAAGCGGTCTCTTCCCTTGTGTACGTCTCCTCGGTCATTTTCTGCGTCACGCCCTTAAGCTCGGTCACAGCCTTGTTATAATCGTCTATAGAGGGTATCTCTCCGTTTATATATACCACGGCTCGCGAATCAAAATTGCCTACCGAGGTTATTCTTCCAACCGTATATCCCGCGCTTTTGATAACCGACTCAAGCATGATAGCCGAAGCATATCCCGCGCTTCCCTCGGGAAGACAGATGTATCTCGTGCCAATATTGACTCTCCCCACTCTCTCGCAAAGCTCGATTATTCGTCTCTGCGAAATATCGGCTCCCGAGCGCGAGGGCGCAAAGCTATTCATATATTTTATTAAATTCGCATATCTCATAAAGGTCTTAACTCCTTAAGTATCATAGCTGTATCGGAGCGAACGGGAACGCTTTCCTCAAATTCCTCTCCGCTTATAAGGTCGCGGTAGACCACGCCCTCGGGGACATCAAAGCTGAAATCAGCGCCACGATTGACCGCGACTATTATCCTGCTGTCGTTCTTCTCCCTCACGTAGACCATATCGGAAGCGCCGTGCTTAACAACGTAAAAGCTACCGCCGTCAAGCGCGTCCTCCTCGCGTCTTATCCGACCGAGCGCGCGATAATATTCAAGTATATCCCGTCTCCACTCAAGCTCTATCTCGCGCCACGGGAAAGGCATGCGGCAGAAGGGATCTCCGTAGCCCTCAAGTCCGACCTCGTCGCCGTAATAGACCGACGGAATACCGTAAGCGGTGAACTGTATCGCCGCGCCTATCTTCAAAAGCTCGACTCCGTGCTCTCTTTGACGCTTATCGAGACGCTTTCTCGACTTTTCCTCGTTTGAAAGCTCGTCTCCCTCGTCGTTTCCCAGCACCGTAAGTATTCTTTCGGTATCGTGCGTGCCTATAAGATTCATAAGCTTATGGCAAACGCATAGCGGATACGACGCGTATATCTCCGTGAGCGTATTATAAAGCGTTTCTCCGTCTGCCCAGAGACAAAATGAAAGAATGGCGTTTTTCAGAGGATAATTCATCACGCTGTCAAGCTGACGGCCTCCGAAATACCGTCTCCTTTGCCCGTAAGCCGTCTTTTCGGCGGCGTTTTCCCAGACCTCGCCGATAATGACCGCGTCGGGCGATGCTTTTTTCGCCGAGACTCTCAATTCGTCAAGAAACGCGTTTGAAAGCTCGTCCGCAACGTCAAGACGCCAGCCCGCGATGCCTCGGTCGATATATTTTTGTATCACGCCGCCCTCACCAGTAAAATATCGGCGGCAATTCTCGTTTTCGTGATTAAGCTTGGGAAGAATGTCTATTCCCCACCAGCTTTCGTATTTTTCGGGATACTCGCGGAAGCAGTACCAATCCTTGTACGGAGAGAGACAGTCGTTATACGCGCCTCCGTCGCCGTACCGCTTGTATTTGTTGAAATAGACGCTATCGTCACCCGTATGGTTGAAAACACCGTCAAGAATAATGCCTATTCCCCTTTCTCTCGCCTTTGAGATAAGGTTGTCCAGTGCCTCGTCGCCGCCGAACATCGCGTCTACCCTCGTGTAGTCCGAGGTGTCGTATTTGTGGTTTGAATACGCCTCGAATACGGGACAAAGATAAATATACGTCACGCCGAGGGATTCAAGATAGTCGAGCTTTTCGGCAACGCCCCAAAGGTTTCCGCCGAAAAACATATTATTCTTGAGTGGATCTCCCGCCTTTTTGACGAATTGCGGGATTCCGCTCTCCCAATCGGGATTTATTATCGCGTCGGGACGAACAATCAGACCTTTTGCCTCCTCGCTCTCTCCCTTAAAAAATCTGTCGGTAAATATCTGATACATAACGCCTCTGCCAAATGCCTCGGGCGTTTTAAAATCCTTTTCGTAAACGAGCAGACGAAATCTTCCGCCTTCCCTTTGCGACAGGGTAAAGTCAAGATTGTTACGGGTATCGGTAAATAAGGTCTCGAATCCGCGGAGAAGTAAAAGCTCGTAATAAAACAAGCCCCATTCCTCTTCACCGCACAGCTCTGCCGTGTCGATAGCGTAGCAATAGATATCCGACACGTTGTCGGAGCGGCAAAATTCAAGAACGATATCTCTGTCTGCTTCGCCGTCCCTGCAGATACGCAAGACCGCTCCCGACGCACCTATGCGGCGGGAGACGGTAAGCTCGATATTCACGAGTGAGCCGTACGGAAGCGCGCCAAGCCCCGAGACGTCCTCGGCGTCGACGAATTTACGTATCTGCACATAGTGCTCGCTGTTATCGGTATCAAAATAAAACTTGGGGAGCATTTTTTGTTCCTCTTTTTCAGTAAAACGCTTTCTTCGCCCGCCTGACCGTATCAGTCGGGCGCAATTTTATAAAATATCAGTTGACGGGCTTAAGATTCCAGAACTTATCCGCGTATTCCTTGATAGAGCGGTCTGCTGCAAAGAAGCCCGACGCCGCCGTGTTCAAGAGAGACATACGAGTCCACTTTTCTCTGTCCGCGTAAGCCTTTATCATCTCCTCGTGAGCAAGACGGTAGGATTCGAAATCGGCAAGACACATATAGGGGTCTGCCACACCGTGTCCTGTGAGAAGATAGGTCGCAACGTCGGCAAAGGTCTCTCCGCCAAAGCCAACAGCAAGGTAGTTGACTATCTTCTTAAGTCTTTCGTTATTAGCATAGAATTCCGCGGAGCGATAGCCCTGAAGCCAGAGTCTCTCTACCTCGTCACTCTTAAGACCGAAGATATACATATTTTCCGCGCCAACTGCGTCAAGCATCTCAACGTTTGCTCCGTCGAGAGTACCAATGGTGATAGCGCCGTTTATCATAAGCTTCATACAGCCCGTGCCGCTCGCCTCTTTACCCGCAAGGGATATCTGCTCGCTGACGTCGGCGGAGGGTATGAGTATCTCGGCGGTGCTTACGTCGTAGTTTTCAAGGAATACCACGTTAAGCTTTTCCTTTATCCCGGGATTCTTCTCAATATCCTTGGAAATATGGCAGATAAGCTGGATTATTCTCTTTGCCATCTGATATCCCGGAGCTGCCTTCGCGCCGAAGATGAAGGTCTGGGGCTGGATATCGAGGTTGGGATTCTCCTTAAGCTCAAGATAGATTCCGATTATCTTGAGAACGTTGAGAAGCTGTCTCTTGTATTCGTGAAGTCTCTTTATCTGAACGTCGAATACCGAATGCGTATCTATCTTCTGTCCTGTCTTTGCATAAAGATGATTTGCAAACGCTATCTTGTTGTCGTGCTTGATAGCGCGAACTCTGTCAAGCACCGCCTTGTCATCGGCAAATTTCGCAAACTCGCCAAGCTCTACGGGGTTGTGGCGGTAGCCCGCGCCGATACACTCGTCAAGCAGAGATGCCAATTCGGGATTTGAATAGCAGAGCCAACGGCGGTGAGCGATACCGTTTGTAACGTTATCGAACTTGTAAGGATACATCTTATAGAAATCCTTGAATATGGTATCGGTAAGAATATCGGAGTGGAGCTTGGATACGCCGTTCACCGAATGAGAGCCAACGACGGAAAGATTTGCCATTCTTACCTGTCCGTAGCCAACGACGCTCATCTTGCTTATTCTCTGCCAGTTACCCGGGAATGCGTCCCAAGCCTCGCGGCAGAATCTTTCGTTGATCTCCTTAACGATAGCGTAGATTCTGGGGAGCTTGAGCTTGAAGAGATCCTCGTTCCAGGTCTCAAGCGCCTCGGGCATTACGGTGTGGTTGGTGTAAGAGCATATCTTGACCACCTTATCCCACGCCGCTTCCCACGAATAGAAATAATCGTCGACGAGTATTCTCATAAGCTCGGGAATACAGAGCGCGGGGTGAGTATCGTTGATGTGAATTGACACCTTATCCTCAAGATTTGCAAGGGTTCCGTAAACCGCCATGTGATCGCGGATTATGCTCTGCACCGATGCGGACACGAGGAAATACTGCTGAGAAAGACGGAGAAGCTTACCCTCGGTATGATTATCGGCGGGATAAAGCACCTTCGTGAGCGTTTCTGCGTTGTTACTGTCCTCAAGCGCCTTCTGATACTGTCCTTGAGAGAAGAGTCCCATATTGAAGTTCTGAATATTTCTTGCCTTCCAGAGACGCAGGCGGCTGACCGCCTTACTGTCAGCGCCCGATATCATCATATCGTAAGGCACTGCCTCGATCTCCTCGCAGTCGTCGTAGATTATAGTCATGTGGTTATTTTCCCACTTCTCGCTGACTCTGCCGCCAAAGCGAACGATAAAGGTACGGTCGGTTCTCGGAACGAGCCATACCTCGCCTCCGGGAAGCCATACGTCGGGCACCTCGACCTGCATACCGTCAACTATTCTCTGCTTGAAGAGACCGTACTCGTAGCAGAGCGAAAAGCCCGTTGCGGGATAGTCAAGAGAGGAGAGAGAATCCATAAAGCAAGCGGCGAGACGACCAAGACCGCCGTTACCAAGACCTGCGTCGGGCTCGCGCTCGTAAAGGTCGTCAAGCTTAAAGCCAAGCTCCCCGAGAGCCTTGGAATAATCGCTCTGGAGACCGAGATTGCAGACGTTTGTCTTGAGGGATCTTCCAAGAAGAAACTCCATACACATATAATAAATGCGCTTTGCGCCGCGACGGTTGACTTCCTTTTTAAATTCTCCGCGCTTTTCGGTAAGAATATCGCGGATAGTCATAGAAACCGCCTTATACATCTGGTCGTCGGACGCCTCCGCGGCGGTACAGCCAAAGTATCTGGACAGCTTGATCTCAATATTTTCTTTGATCTTTGCGGGGTTAAGATTTTCGTATTTCATTTGCGAAAATTTCCTTTCGGGATGGATTTATACGTATTTTACGCTTCGGAGATAACCGAAGTTATCTGTGATATGAAGCGGATATACGACCACAAGCCTTATGGCCGTATATCCGCGCCAAATGACAAATTTCGCCGTAAAGCGCGTTTTTTGGTGTATTTCACCTATCGCCTTCCCCGAGGATGATCCTCGGGGAAGGTAATATTATTTTATGCAGGATCAGAGAGAATCAAACATCTCCATATATTTCTCCGCGGACACGGTCCAGGAGAAATCCGTTCCCATTATCTTGGAAATAAATTTCTTGTTCTGCGCCTTGTCTTCATAGAGAGCTATCGCCGCCTGTATTCTGTCCTTGAGCTCGTGGGCGTTATAGTTAGCAAAGGTAAATCCGTTACCCTTTATCTCGCCGTTATCCACCCAATAGCCCTTGATAGAGTCGGCAAGGCCGCCCGTCTCTCTTACGACGGGGACTGCGCCGTATCTTGACGCTATCATCTGCGAAAGACCGCAGGGCTCACTCTTGGAGGGCATTACGAAGATATCGCAAGCGGCGTATATCTTCTTGGACAGATCTCTGTCGTACGTAAGAAGCGCCTTGACCTTGTCGGGATACGCTCTCTCAAGCTCGGTGAAATATCTCTCGTATCTCTCCTCACCCTTACCAAGTATCACGAACTGAACGTCGTTCTCGCTCACTACCTCGTAGGCTATTCTCTCCACGAGGTCAAGTCCCTTGTGAGTAGCGAGACGCGAGATTATCGCAAGCATCGGCACGTCGGCTCTTTCGGGAAGACCGTACTCACGCTGAAGCGCCATCTTGTTCTCTGCCTTGCCGCCGATAACGCTTCTGCGATCGTAATTTTTGGCAAGAACCGCGTCCTTTGAGGGGTTGTAATAGTCGTAGTCGATACCGTTGAGTATGCCCGTAAGCTTATGCTCGTTTCTGTAAAGCACGTGGTAAAGACCGTGAGAATATTCGGGAGTCTTTATCTCCTCGGCATATCTCGGGCTTACCGTGGACACTCTGTCCGCGCACTCGATAGCCGCTTTCATAAGATTGATGCAATCGTCGTATCTCATAAGCGCGTAATGCTCGGGGCCAAGATCGAATATATCGCCGAGAATCGAGAAATCGTATTTGCCCTGATATTCTATATTATGAATAGTAAACACAGTTTTGATGTTTTTATATTCTTCAAGTTGGGAGTATTCAGCCTTAAGAAACAATGGCACAAATCCGCATTGCCAGTCGTTACAGGAAATTATATCAGGTATAAAATCAATATACTTTATACTCTCAAGCAAAGCCTTTGAAAAATACGCAAATCTCTCACCGTCATCCCCTTCGCCATAAAGTCTGCCGCGGCAGAAATAACT
>JAZSJO010000133.1:0-6580 GCA_045534365.1 Eubacteriales bacterium | reverse complement strand
TTATCCTGCATGTCCTCTGCATTGCCGCCGATGCCGATCTCATTGGACAGGCCCCACACCACGATGGAGGGGTGATTGTAGTTCTGCACAATCAGTTCCTTCATCTGGGAAATGGTGTTCTCCCGGGCGGTGGGCATGTGCTGAGAAATGTAGGGGATCTCCGCCCAGATAACCAGGCCGCGCTCGTCACACAGATCGTAGAAGAACTGATCGTGCTGATAGTGAGCGAGACGAATAGTGGTAGCGCCGACCTCCATTATATACTCAATATCCTCTGCGTGATGCTCGGGAAGGAGAGCGTTACCGACTCCCCATCTGTCCTGATGGCGGGAAACGCCGCGGAGGGGATATTCCTCGCCGTTGAGGATGAAGCCGTTTTCGGGATCTATCTCGAAGGCGCGGCAACCGAAGCGATTGCATACGTTATCAAGAACGGTCTCGCCCTCTACGATCTCGACCTCACAGCAATAGAGATAGGGATCCTTGCGTCCGTTCCAGAGGTGTACGTCGGCAATATCGAATACGACCTTCTTGTCCTTGCTCTCGATCTTCGCTATCTCGTTTTCTTCCTTGTCGTAGATGGTATAGACAAGCTTCTGACTGTCGGAAAGCTCGGTAGTGAATACCTCAACGGTAACCTTAGCGTCCTTGCCCTCGATCGCGGGAGTGATAGCAAGGCCGGGGCCGCCGAAGTAGTCAAGGTCGAAGTGCGCTTTGTTTACGCAGATAAGGTTTACGTCACGGTAAAGACCTCCGTAAAAGGTAAAGTCTGCCATCTGGGGATAAACGGTATCGTTGGGGGAGTTGTCAACAACGATAGCCACGTCTGTCTCATCGCCGAGCTTGTCGGTGATATTTACTCTCCAGGTGGAATAACCGCCGTCGTGGTGAGCGAGCTTCTCGCCACCTACGTATACGTCAGCGGAGGAGTTTGCGCCGCGGATCTCAAGGTAATAAAGATCTGCTTCGGGAAGCTCTGCCTTTTTAAGCGTTTTTACATAGAGGCAAGAGCCGCGGAAGTAATCGTTTCCACCGTCAAAGCCGTCCTCGGCGTTCCAGCTATGAGGAAGGCTTACGGCAGAGCCGTCACGGTCGGTGATATCCGCCGTGTCCTTCTTAAAGAGCCAATTTTCGTTAAGGTTGATGATATTTCTCACGATAATTCTCCTAAATAGATTTATAGCTTAATTATATTCAAAAATATTAAACGATTATTAATTTTCTTCAAAAAGGTGTCCGCTCAATCGGTCGGACACCTTTTTATAAAGCTTAGTCTGCATCTGCAGCCTTTCTTTCAGAAAGCTCTGCGTTCATCTTATCAAGAGTCTTCTTGTCGAGGTTGTAGATAACCGCGAGACCGATGAACTGAAGAATTGCGCTGAACAGGTAAAGACCGGCAACGAGCCAGCACATATTATGAGAGGTAGTGAAGCTCTGACCGATAGTTCCGAGCTTTGCCTCGTAGCCGAGCCAACCCATAATAAGAAGCACCATAGAGGGACCTACGCCCTGCGCGAGCTTACGGAAGAAGGAGTGGATAGAATATACAGTACCTTCCTCGCGTGTTCCGAATTTCCATTCGTTGTAGTCGATAGCGTCGCCCATCATAGCCCAGGATACGCAGGTGTAAACACCCATACCGATACCAAACACTACGAGACCTGCAAGGTAAACTATAAGCGCGAGGCCGATGTCCTTGACCAAGGGGAATACGAGCATCAAAACGCCGCCGACGAGAGATACGATAGTACCGAAAACACTTGCCTCTTTCTTACCGTATTTCTTAACTATCTTTGTAATGAAGGGCATAAAGAGGAACATAGGAAGGAAGCCTACCATCTGTACGAGACCCGAAAGCTGCGCCATATTGAAGTAGGTTGCGAACATTATGGTATTTGCGGTAGTAGCCGCGTTCATACCGAGGAACATACCCATAGCCGCAAGAGTCGCGCCTACTGCGGGACGGTTTCTCATAAACTTACCAAATGCGCTTACAACGTTAAACTTTGCGCCGCCCTCATTGGTCTTGACGGTATTTTCATCAACGCGTACCGTAATAGTCTTGATCATAAGCATAAATGCGAGGAATCCGAGAATACCCATGATAAGAGCCGCCCAGAAAACTCTGTCGCCCAGAAGGATCTCAACCTCTTTACCCGTAGCGGGGCTAAGGACCTGATCACCTATCTGATAGGGAAGCTTGGTTTCGGGGTTGATAAGGAACTGAGACTTATCAAAGCCCTCGGGAATCTCAATTTTGTTCAAGAAGTCGGTAGTGCCGTCGAAGGTAACCTTCTGCCAGATAAGCATGGGAAGGATAACGCTGGGAAGGATATTTCCGACCATCGAGCCGATAGATCTCCAAGTAGAGAGCTGAGCGCGCTCGCCTACGTCCTCCGTTACCAGGGAGAGCATAGAGCCGTAAGGAACGTTAGCTATAGTGTAGAATGCGTCCCAGATGATATATCCGACGACGAACAAAACAGCTTTAAGAACTAAGGGTGCGTTGGGGAAGGGAAGGAATACTGCCGCGCCGCCGACAAGAAGTCCGCACGCGCCGATAAAGATGTAGGTCTTGAACTTACCCATCTTGTACTTTCTTCTGTCGTTATCGATCAGAGTACCGATAAGCGGATCGTTTACGGCGTCCCAGATCTGAACGAGAAGCAGAAGAACAGACAAAAGACCTGTTTCGAGCATCATATAAACGAGCCAGAAGGTCTGAACCGTGCTCTTCAATGAAAAGCTCATATTGCAGCCAAGGTCGCCGGCCGCATAAGCGATCTTATCGCGCATACCAAACTTGCGTTTGCCGTTTGCGTCGAGTTGAATTGGTTTTTTAGACATATTTCCTCCAAAAAAATTTATTTGTCTACCACATATAATTATAACAAAGTTATCAGTTATAGAAAAGTCCCAAAAGGACACTTTTGTGACACACTGAGCCAAAAAATAAACGGTATTTTTGTGGTTTTTTACTAAAATAAATGTTTTTTGGGCAAAAAAAATTTTTCTATTGACTAAATTGTATCAAATGTGATAAAATGTTATTAATCACTCGGCGAACTTAATTTCAGACAATTGGGGGATATTATGTATAAGCTGTGCAAGACCGAGCAATCAGCGCGAAGACAAAGGGAGATAGAGCGCGTTCTTTTTGAGACTCTCAAGAAAAAAAACTACGAGGATATCACTATAACCGAGCTTTGCGACCGCTTGAATATGCCAAGGAAGGCGTTTTACCGTTATTTTGACAGCAAGGACGGAGCGCTCTCCGCGCTTATAGAGCACAAAATGCTTGAGTACGAGGGCTTCAGATCCTCTGCGACGGAAAACAGAACGATAAAAAAAGAGATCGAAAGATTTTTTAATTTCTGGTACGAAAACAGAGAGCTGCTTGAAACGCTTGAAAGAAACGGGCTTTTCTCAAGACTTTTCGTTTCTGCGGTAAACTTTCCTCTGAAGGATTTTATAAGTATGTCCAAATATCTTCCCGACGACAGCGACTGGGCAAAGGATCGCATCTTCAGGTTTGCCACTTTCGGCCTTATGTTTGAGGCGGTGAATTGGTATAAGGAAGGATTTAAGACCAGCGTTTCGGATATGGCGGATATTTGTTGCAGGATGTTAAAGCAGCCGCTTTTCCCCGATCTTGACAAGCTTGGGAAGCTGTAATATAATAATATAATAAATGTAGAAAACAGGCGTAAACAGCCTGTTTTTTGCGTGTTACGAGGTTGTTTCAAATTTTGATTTGTCGAATTGATTTATTGTTCATTTCTTGCCCTCGTCGGCAAGAAACGAACCAAAGAAACGCCGCTTAAAGAGGGGAGAAAAAAATCTCCCCTCTTTAAGAAATCTCCCCACCCTACAGAGTATATCTTAAAGTAAAATTTCACTTGTTGTATTTAATAAACGCCTTTTTGGGTAGGGTGTTTCTTAAGATGGGAGGATGTCGGAGCAGATTGGATAGCGTAGTCTTCCAATCGCGTAGACTTCTTCCCCTCTTAAGCGGCGTTCTTTTGGTTCGTTTTCTGCCGACGGGGGCAGAAAATGAACGTAAAAAAGAATTAGATAAACTGCAATTTACCCAATCATTAGCAAAAATCGCTTTTTTCCCATAGCGCTAACCTCTCAAAACACAAGATATAGATCAATAAAAACCCATATAATTCTATATATAGTATTGAAGAAAAAATCTCAAAAAAATGCAAAAAAACTGTTGACATCAAAGAAAAATTATGATATAATAGCAATACCTCTGCAAAAGAGTTTTTTTGTTGTGCGCAAAGCGCAATGCCACACGGACTCTTCAGAGGGAGGTACACGGACCGCCTGCGCGGTCAAATAAAATTCAAATGGGAGGTGCCGAAATCATGGCTAATGATGCAAGAGTCAAGATTACTCTCGTATGCACAGAGTGCAAGCAGAGAAATTACGACACAAAGAAAAACAAGAAGAATGATCCGGACAGACTCGAGCTTAAGAAGTTCTGTAAGTTCTGCCGCAAGCACACTCTTCACAAAGAGTCTAAGTGATTAGGGGGATCTGAAATGACTATCACAAATAAAAGAAGTCTTATCGCCCTTTTACTCTCTATTGTGTTGGTTGTATCACTCTTTACTATTGGAATCTCCGCAACCGAGGTCGCTTCCACAAACGAGGAAGTAACTACCACGGTTGAGACCGATTCCGCAAGCACCGAAGCTGCATCGGGCTCCGAGGGCGTTAGCGAGGCCGCTACCGAAAAGGGAAGCGAAGAAGCTGCCACCGAGGCTGGTACTGAAGCAGGTGAGGCTGAAACGGGCCTTAGCGACAAGGAAGTAACTCTTATTATCAATGCCGGCATAATCGCCGCTATTATAATAATCGCAGTCGTTCTTTGCGTAAAGTTCCGCAAGAAGCTCGGTGATTTCTTGCGTTCTGTAAAGAGCGAGTTCAAGAAGATTACTTGGTCTTCCAAAGAGCAGACTATCAAGGCTTTCCTTGTAGTTATAGTTATCGCCGCAGTTTTTGCGATAGCTCTTACTCTTATGGACCTTGCCTTTAACACGGGCATCAGCACGCTTGCCGATCTCTTCAAGTAATTTTTAACGGAGACGTTAAGATGAGTGATATCGATGGAATGAACGTAGGCCTGAAATGGTACGTTGCGCACACCTACTCGGGTTATGAAAACAAGGTTAAAGCAAGCCTTGAAAAGATCGTCGAAAACCGCGGTCTCGGAAATCTTATATACGATATTAAGGTTCCCGTTGAAACGGTTATCGAAAAAGACGGTGACAAGGAGAAGATCCAGGAGCTTAAGATCTATCCCAGCTACGTATTCGTCAAGATGATAATGACAGACGAAAGCTGGCACGCCGTCAGAAACATCACCGGTGTTACCGGTTTCGTGGGTCCCGGATCCCGTCCTACCCCTCTTACCGACAAGGAGGTTCTTGATATGAACATCGAGAGCGATGCAGAGGTAAAGGTAGAGCTGAAGTTCAGCGTGGGAGACGAGGTCAGCGTTATCAGCGGACTGTTTGAAGGATACGACGGTACTGTACAAGCAATCACCGAAGACCTTAAGACGGTTACCGTTCTCGTTAAGAGAGGACGCAGAGATATGCCCGTCGAGATCGACGCCGATATGCTCAAGCTCAAAACACAGATTTAATTCTTTTATTGTTTCTTATAAAGAAAACAGTGCATCTGATAGATGCAAAAGTGGGAGGGAGAAAAATTTTTTTAGAATTCTCCCGCACAAGTACCACATTGGAGGTGTAATTTACTATGGCTAAGAAAATTATGGGTTACATCAAGCTGCAGCTCCCCGCAGGTAAGGCTACTCCTCAGCCTCCCGTAGGTCCCGCGCTTGGTCAGTACGGTGTTGCAATACCCGTATTTACAAAGGAATTCAACGAGAGAACGAAGAACGACATCGGTCTTATTATCCCTGTCGTTATTACTGTTTACGCTGACCGTTCTTTCACTTTCATCACTAAGACTCCCCCTGCTCCCGTTCTTATCAAGAAGGCAGCAGGCATTGAGACTGCTTCCGCAAAGCCCAACAAGGACAAGGTTGCTAAGATAACCAAGGAGCAGGTAAGAAAGATCGCTGAAACTAAGATGCCCGACCTCAACGCAGGCTCTATCGAGGCTGCTATGAGCATGATCGCAGGTAACGCTCGTTCCATGGTTATCATTGTTGAAGACTAATTAAGGGGGTAAGTAGAAATGGGAAAGAAATATACAGATAGCGTAAAGCTTATTGAAAAAAACAGACTCTACGATCCCGCAGAGGCTCTTGGTCTCGTTTGCCAGACTTCCAAGGCAAAGTTTGATGAAACCATTGAAGTACACGTACGTCTCGGCGTTGACTCCCGTCACGCAGACCAGCAGGTCAGAGGCGCAGTTGTTCTGCCTAACGGTACCGGTAGAAACGTAAAGGTTCTCGTATTCGCTAAGGGTGACAACGTTCAGAAGGCTCTCGACGGAGGCGCAGATTACGCAGGCGGAGCGGAGTATGCTGAAAAGATCCAGCAGGAGAACTGGTTCGATTTCGATATCGTTATCGCTTCTCCCGATATGATGG
>JAZSJO010000116.1:0-5908 GCA_045534365.1 Eubacteriales bacterium | reverse complement strand
AAAGATAGCGGGATGCCGCGAGGTCGTTATGGTGACTCCTCCGAATAAGGAGGGCAAGGTCAATCCCGTAATTTTAGCGGCGGCAAGGATAGCGAAGTCGGAGGCCAAGCGGTCTTAGGAAGACAATACTAATGGCCAACTCCTTGGCTCACAGAACGACATGGCTACGATCCGACTTCCCGCAAAGATAGCGGGATGCCGCGAGGTCGTTATGGTGACTCCTCCGAATAAGGAGGGCAAGGTCAATCCCGTAATTTTAGCGGCGGCAAGGATAGCGGGAATAGATAAAATATTCAAGGTCGGCGGAGCGCAGGCGGTGGCGGCTCTTGCATACGGTACTGAAAGCGTTCCGAAGGTCGATAAGATAGTAGGCCCGGGTAACGCATTCGTGGCTGAAGCCAAGAAGCAGGTCTTTGGCGTCGTGTCGATAGATATGATAGCGGGCCCCAGCGAGATATTGGTGGTAGCCGACGGAAAGAGCGATCCCCGTCATATAGCGGCAGATCTGCTCTCGCAGGCCGAGCACGACAGAATGGCAAGCGCGGTGCTGGTCACGGACTGCGAATGCTTTGCAAATGCCGTTTCAAAGGAGCTTGAAGCGCAGATACCAAAGCTTCAAAGAGCGGATATAGCAAGAGAATCTATAGACAAAAACGGCAAGATAATCATAGCTCCCACGCTTATGTGCGCTATAGATATCGCAAACGAGATAGCGCCCGAGCATCTCGAGCTTTGCGTGGACGATCCCTTCGACTATCTTGATAAGATACGTCACGCAGGCTCGATATTTATGGGCAGAAATTGCCCCGAGGCACTCGGCGATTATTTCGCTGGTCCTAATCACACTCTTCCCACAAGCGGAACGGCGAAATTTTCAAGTCCCTTGTCGGTAGACGATTTCGTTAAAAAAACGCAGTACACATACTATACCAAGGAAGCTCTCGGCAGAGTCGCCGAGGACGTGGCTTTCTTTGCCAACAAAGAGGGCTTGGGCGCGCACGCAAGAAGCGCAACGGTAAGATTTGAGGAAGAATAAGCCTATTATAAAATGAGTAAATATTTAAGTGAAAAATACGAAGGGCTGACACCATACACACCGGGTGAACAGCCAAAAGAGAGAAAATATATTAAACTGAACACCAACGAGTCACCCTTTCCGCCTTCTCCGAAGGCGATCGCGGCGGCGAGTGAGGCGGCAAAGCGTCTTCAACTATATTCCGATCCCGAGGCGAAGAGATTGCACGAGAAGATAGCCGAGCTGTGCGGCGTTGAGCCCGATTGCGTCCTTGCCACCAACGGCTCGGACGAGATACTCAATTTCGCCTTTATGGCGTTTTGCGATAGGGAGCATCCCGCCGTTTTTCCCGACGTAACCTACGGGTTTTACAGCGTTTTCGCCGAGCTTAACGGTATCCCTTACGAAAAGATACCGCTCAAGGACGATTTTACAATAAACGTTGACGATTACTGTAATATCAATAAGACGGTTTTTATAGCTAATCCCAACGCGCCTACGGGCATCGCGCTGAAGCTCGACGAGATAGAAAAAATAGTGGAGACGAATCCCGACAACGTCGTGGTCATTGACGAAGCGTACGTTGATTTCGGAGGCGAAAGCGCGGTGGCTTTAACGAAAAAATATTCCAATCTGTTAGTCACGCAGACCTTTTCAAAATCCCGCTCGATGGCAGGCGCGCGTCTCGGCTTTGGAATAGCCTGTCCTTCGCTTATTGCCGATCTGAATATGATAAAATATTCTACCAATCCCTATAACGTCAACGCTATGACACAGGCGGCGGGCGTCGGTGTGCTTGAGGACGAGGAGTATACGAAGAAAAATTGCAATACGGTTATCGAAAACCGAGAGTGGACTGTCGGAAGGCTTACCAGTCTTGGCTTTGAGATGACCGATTCAAAGGCAAATTTCATATTCGTCAAGCATAAGGATATCGATGGCGGCGAGCTTTATAAGTGCTTGCGCGAAAAGGGAATACTCGTGCGACACTTCACAAGCCCGAGGATTTGTCAATATAACCGCATAACCGTAGGCTCAAGAGAAGAAATGACGGCGCTCGTTGAAGCTATATCCGAAATTGTTGGAGGTAAGAACTATGAGAACTTATGAAATATCCCGCAAAACTGCGGAGACCGATATAAAATTGACCTTGGAGCTCGACGGAAAAGGCAAGAGCGAGATCGACACGGGCTGTGGCTTTCTTGACCATATGCTGACGCTTTTCGCTTCTCACGGCAGATTTGATCTTGCTGTAAAGTGTGTGGGTGACACACAGGTCGATTACCATCACACCGCAGAGGATATCGGAATATGTCTGGGAAAAGCCTTTGCCGAGGCGCTTGGAGACAAAAAAGGAATAGAAAGATACGGCTCTGTGATATTGCCTATGGACGAAGCGCTTATTCTTGCGGCTATAGATTTTTCGGGCAGAGACTATCTCGGATATGCCGTCGAGATACCTTTCGTGAAGGTCGGGGATTTTGACACCGAGCTCGTGGAGGAGTTCTGGCTTGCGTTCGTACGCAACGCAGATTGCACTCTTCATTTCAAGAAGCTTTCGGGCAAGAACTCACACCATATTATCGAGGGTGTGTTCAAGGCGGCGGCAAGAGCGATGAAGCAGGCGGTGAAGATCGACGCCGAGAGAGCCGACGAGATACCGTCCACGAAGGGAGTGCTTTGATGGTCGCTATAATTGATTACGGCGTGGGAAATCTTTTTTCCCTTAAAAGCTCCTTTGCGTCTATCGGCGAGGAAGTGGTGGTCACTGCGGACGCTGACGTGCTTCGCAGAGCCGACAGACTTATCCTTCCCGGTGTGGGCGCGTTTGGCGACGCGGCGGCAAAGCTTCGCGCAACGGGGCTCGATAAGGTGCTTGTAGAGGAAGCCGCAAAGGGAAAAGCGGTAATGGGAATATGCTTAGGTATGCAGATGCTTCTTGAGCGGAGCTTTGAGTACGGAGAACACGAGGGCTTGGGACTTATCCCCGGTGAGATAAGACCGATTGCCGACGTTATCCCAAAAGAACTTCCGATACCGCAGATAGGCTGGAACGCCTTGAGGCTGAAGGGTGAAAAGCACCCGATATTCAAGTATCTGAACGACGGCGATTTCGTTTATTTCGTTCATTCCTACTATGCGACCGATTGCTTTGAGAGCGTTATTGCCGATACCGAATACGGCGCGCCTCTGACGGCGGCGGTTGCTCGCGGCAACGTTTGCGGCTGTCAGTTCCACCCCGAGAAGAGTGGTAAGGTGGGTTTAGCGATATTGAAAGCTTTTTGCGAAATGTAAATTGTTCGTAGGGCGGGCGCTTGCTCCGCCGTAATATAAATGCGTGCGTTGCGGAATAAGTAAGCACCCGCCCTACGATGAACTTTGAAAGGATAAAAACTTTATGTTAATTTTCCCCGCGATCGACCTGTACGGCGGCAAGGCTGTCCGTCTTTATAAGGGCGATTATGAGCAAATGACGGTATATAGTGACGATCCTCTGTCGGTTGCGCGCGACTTCGAGGCGAAGGGCGCGAAATGGGTTCATCTCGTTGACCTTGAGGGCGCGAAATTCGGTACTACGCCAAATATTGACGTGGTAGCTTCTATCGCAAAAGAGACCTCGCTTTTCTGCGAGATAGGCGGCGGAATACGCAATATGGAGACGGTTGAAAAGTACTTTGCGGCGGGTGTTGACCGTGTCATTCTCGGCACGGCGGCGGTGACCGACGAGAGCTTTTTGAAGGATGCGGTGGCGAAATTCGGAGAAAAGATCGCCGTTGGAGTCGATATCAAGGACGGTATGGTCGCTATTAAGGGTTGGATCGAAAAAAGCGAGATAGAAGCCTTTGATTTTTGCAAAAAAATGCAAAATATAGGCGTTAAAACTATTATTTGCACGGATATATCAAAGGACGGTGCTATGAAGGGCGCTAATCACGCGCTTTACCGTCAACTCTCAGAAAAATTTGATATGCAGATCGTGGCGTCGGGCGGAGTTTCCTCGATGGAAGACGTGGAAAAGCTTGCCGTGCTTGATATTTACGGCGCTATCATGGGTAAGGCTTATTATACGGGCACTATCGTTCTTGAAGAGGCGATACTCGCAGCTGAAAGGTGAAATATTGGCTTTTTCTTCTTGCGGCGCAATGTGTTGGAGCATAAAAACAGTTTTGAGGTAAAAATATGATAACGAAAAGAATAATACCCTGTCTTGACGTGCGCGACGGAAGGGTAGTTAAGGGAGTAAACTTCAGGGGGCTTGGCGACGTATCCTCCCCCGTGGAGCTTGCTAAATATTACAGTGAAAACGGCGCTGACGAGCTTGTTTTCTACGATATAACAGCATCGGCCGAGGGCAGACAGCTCTTTACAGACATTCTCACAGAGGTGGCGAGTACTATCTTTATTCCGTTGACCGTTGGCGGCGGCATCAATACTCTTGAGGATTTTGACAGAGTTTTGAAATGCGGCGCGGACAAGGTCAGCGTCAATTCGGGAGCGATCAGAAATCCCGACCTTATCGACGAGGCGGCGAAGCGCTACGGCAATCAATGCGTAGTAATTTCCGCAGACGTCAAAAGAGTGGACAAGGTATTCCGCGTTTACGCCAAGGGCGGACGCGAGAACACGGGCAAGGAAGCCGTTTCGTGGATAAAGGAATGCGTTGAGAGAGGCGCGGGCGAGGTCGTTCTCAACTCTATCGATACCGACGGAGTTAAGGCGGGCTTTGACCTTGAAATGCTTGAGGCGGTCTCTGATGCGGTCAACGTTCCCGTTATCGCGTCAGGCGGCGCGGGCGGTATCGACGATTTCAAAAAGCTTTTCCATCGCATCCCCAAGGTCTCCGCGGGACTTGCGGCATCGATATTCCACTTTGGCGAGGTAAAGATAGAGGATCTCAAGCGCGCTCTCGCCCTCGACGGCATTTCGGTGAGATTATAATATAAGCCTCCTCTGCGGAAGAAGGCAATAATTAACAAGGAGAACAGAATAATGATAAATATAGATGAACTGAAATTTGACGAGAAGGGACTTATCCCCGCGGTCGTTATCGACAATAAGACCAAAAGACTTCTGACGCTCGCTTATATGAGCCGCGAAAGTCTGCAGATATCTATGGAAAAGGGATTGACCTGCTTCTATAGCCGTTCGCGTCAGGAGCTTTGGCGCAAGGGAGAGACGAGCGGCAACTATCAGCATATCGTTTCGATAACTGCGGACTGCGACAAGGACGCGCTTGAGATAATCGTAGAGCCCGATGCCCTGCCTGCCACACGGGTAGCTTTTCCTGCTTTGAAAATCCCTTGTGGGAGAGCGAAGAGCTTGCGGGAAAACAATTCTCGCTTGATATGCTTATGAAGCTTATCGAGGGCAGAAAGACCGAGAAAAAAGAAGGCTCCTACACCACATACCTTTTCGAGAAGGGAATCGACAAGATACTCAAAAAGGTGGGTGAGGAGTGTACTGAAGTAATAATCGCGGGTAAAGCGGACGATAAGGCGGAGACGGTTTATGAGATCTCCGATCTCGTTTATCACGTGATCGTGCTTATGGTGCAGATGGGTATTTCGATAGACGACATAAAGAATGAGCTTGCCTCCCGCCACGTTATAGACCACAAGGTCAAGCAAGAAAAAATGACTAAATGATAAGGATTATATCGCGTTAAATTAACATAAAAAAGAATTCGATAAATCAAAACGTAGCCTTGTATATAAAAAAGTGAAGTTGCGGCACGCCGCAGTGAAGTTACGCCTTGCGGCATAGTGAAGTATTGCGCCTTTGGCGCAAAGTGAAGTTAAGTGTTCCGCATATCGTGCCGAAGGCACACTTCACGCACGAAGTGCGCTTCACTTGCGAAGCATACTTCACGTTCCGCTTGCGGAACACTTAGTT
>JAZSJO010000175.1:0-5261 GCA_045534365.1 Eubacteriales bacterium | reverse complement strand
CTTGGCTCACAGAACGACATGGCTACGATCCGACTTCTGCTTTGGCGAGTTGATATTGAACTCCTCGCCCGCCGCCATAAATATCCTCGATTCGAGAGCCGCGGCGATACCGTCAAGCTCCTCGCCGTACGCGGCTATTCCCTCTCGGTCTATCTTAAAGCCCGCCTTTTCCATATCGCAGAGCACCGCCGCCAGAGGCATCTCCATTTCGTAAAGCAGACCTGCCTGACCGCTCTCCTCAAGCCTCTGCTCGATCGTCCTCCACATACGCGCCGCGTAGAAAGCCTCGGGAATATCGGCGTCCGCCGTTTCTCCGAGATAGGTGGCGCAGAGCCTTTCTGCCGTATAGGCGCTCTGCGAGGAGTCGTCTATATACGCGCCGAGCATTACGTCGAAATAGCAATCGCGCCAATATATTCCCTTTTTCTCAAGAGCCTTGTAGATGCTCTTGCAATCAAGGCAAATTATCTTTTTCGATCTTAATATTTCGAGAAGGTCGCCGTATTCCGCGCGGTATATCTTCTCTCCGTCCGAAATATACGCCTTATCCTCGGCAAGTGAAAGCGCGTAAAATTCACCGTCAAGGACTGCCGACTCAAGCTCCAAGACGGACGCCGCCGCTTTTTTACCCTCGGAGGCCGCGCTCTCCTCCCTGTCAAGTCCGAATCTCTTGAGCGCGCCGAGAAGCTCGTAGCGAACGAAAAGCTCTCTTGCGCCAGCTCTGTCAAGTCCTTTATTCTCAATATCGGCAAGAGCCATATCGAGCGGCACGTCGCGCCTGATAGTCGCAAGATTCTTCGACATATACGCGCTCTCTCTGCCGTTTTCAAGCTTTGCCTTTACCGAAGGAGTGACCTTGATCTCCCCGAGTCTCTCGTAAAGCCTATCAAGCGAGCCTTCCTCCGCGATAAGTCTGAACGCGGTCTTCTCGCCCACTCCCGCAACGCCGGGGATATTGTCCGAGCTATCTCCCATAAGCGCCTTTACGTCGACGTATTGATCTGCGTGAACACCGTACTTTTCAAAAAAAGCCGCGTCGTCCATCGTAACGGTATCGGTATTTGTCGCAAGTAAGACCTTTGTCTTATCGGATATAAGCTGAAGCGAATCGCGGTCGCCCGTCAAAATATAAGCCTCGGTCTCCTCGACGCTATTCTCCGCCCACGACGCGAGAGTGCCGAGAATGTCGTCCGCCTCGTATCCCGCAAGCTCGAGCACGGTAAATCCCATTGCGCGACAAAGCTCCTTCGCGACGGGAAGCTGACGCGCAAGGTCGTCGGGCATAGGTCGCCTTCCCGCCTTGTATTCGCCGTACATCTCGTGACGGAAGGTGGGCGTCTTCAGGTCGAACGCCACGGCGGTATAGTCGGGCGAGAGAGCCTCGAGCTGCTTGGATATTACGTTGACGAAGCCGAAGACGGCGTTGGTGGGAAAGCCGTCCTTGGTGGACAGATATCTTATTCCGTAAAACTGACGGTTGAGTATGCTGTTTCCGTCGATACAAAGCAATTTTTTCATATTTTGGACTCCAAAGATTGATTATAAATGAATTATACCATATTTTTGCCCTCGTTGTCAACAAATCCCGCAGATTCTTCCAAAATTTTCACGCGCAAAAATTGTCAAAAAAAGATACAAAAATATCGATTTGATTATTGACACCGACACGGGATTATGTTATAATTAATTTAATGTAATTTTGACGGTAAACCAAAATATATTAAAATTCCGGAGGACATCAAAAATGACAAGAAAGATAATCGCAATTTTCATCACAATTCTTCTTATAGTATCGCTCTGCGCGTGTAATGGCAACCAGAACGACGAGGAAAGCACCTCGGGCAAGACTATAAATATTCATACGGAAGCGACCACCGGAATTGATGAGACCGAGGAGACCGAGGAGACCGACGAATCCGAGACTCCCACAGAATCCGAGACCGAGACGAACGACCCCGACGAGATAGAAAATCCCGGTGAATACACCTACACCACTCTCGAGACTCCCGAGACCGTATACGTTCTCAGCGCAACGGGCGCGGCAACCCTCCGCGCAGGAGATTACACCATAATCACGTCCCTTGCAAACGGCGCTTCTCTTGAGAGAACGGGTATCAGCAACGGTTCTAACGGCTTCTGGAGCCAGGTAGTCTACGAGGATCAGACCTGCTACATAGCAACTCACCTTATCACTACTCTCGCAGACCTTGACGAAGGATTTACCGAGGTCGAAAAGACGCTTGTCAAGTCAGACGGCTCTCTTAAGATCCGTATGGCTCCCGATATGAACAGCGAAGTAGTAGGCTATATCTCCGCAGGAGAAGAGATCAAGGTAGTTGCGGAAAACGCAGACCTTGGCTGGTACAAGATCGAATTCGTTCCCTACGGCGCGACCGAGACGACTACGGGTTACATAGTTGCTGATCCCAAATATTTCGAGCCCGATGAAACCGAGTCCGAGACGGCAGAGACCGTTGAAACTGTAGTCACAACCGCTGAGACGGTTGAAGACGCAACCGAGGCGGCTGAATAAATTTCAAAAAATATCAGGGCGAGTTACCTCGCCCTGTTTTTTTATTTCTTTTTGCTATTTCCCTTTTTCTTTTTGACCGCGGAAAATCCGAAATTGCCTATTTTTTTACCAAGCTCGAAATATTCGCCGTGAGCAAACGCCGCAAGTCCCGCTCTTTCAAGGTGGAGCTTTCCGTCCCTATCGAGCAGCTCCTCGTCGACGTCCACCGCAACTATATCTGCCAAAAACATATCGTGAGTACCGAGAGGAATTATCTCCGTGACCTTACACTCAAGCGAGAGCGGACTTTCGGCTATCAGGGGACACGACACCTCACTCGCCTGCTCCTTACCAAGACCGCATTTCGCGAACTTATCGACCTTCGCGCCCGTAAATATGCCGCAATAGTCCGCCGCCTTGATAAGCCTTGAGGGCGTGAGATTTATAACGAACTCTCCGCTTTCCTTTATTATATTATAGGAGTGACGCTTCTGACGAACCGATATATATGTCTTTGGCGGTATCGTATTGATGATCCCCGTCCAAGCCACCGTCATAATATTCGACTTTTCCATATCTCCCGAGGAGACCATAACGGGCGGCAGAGGCGCTATGAGCGCGCCGCCTCTCCATTTTATTTTTGACATATTTCTTTTCCTTGAATTTATTTTAATTAAAAGTGATCGTCATCTATTAAAAAGTATAGCACAATCGGGACAAAATGTCAATAAATTTATCAAAAGCACTTGAATTGACTCTAAAAGAGTGATATAATTTATCTTATTAAAGCGAATTTGGAGAAAACAGTATGGAATATACCTTTTCAAATAAAATAGCGAGCCTTAAGCCCTCGGCAATAAGGGAGATACTCAAAGCCCCCGCAACGCCCGACACGATAAGCTTCGCCGCGGGCAATCCCGCCCCCGAATCCTTCCCCGTGGAAGAAGTGGCGAGAATTTCCGCAGAAATATATAAAGATCAAGCCGTCGCGGCTCTGCAATACAGCGTCACCGACGGTTATACTCCCCTGCGCGAGCATATCGCGGCAAGACGGAGGGCAAAATTCGGAATCGGAAGGTCAATAGTCAAGGGAGATAGCTTCGACGACACGACGATAATCGTTTCGGGCGGTCAGCAGGGGCTTGAGCTTGCCTGCAAGGTCTTCTGCAACGAGGGCGACGCGGTGATCTGCGAAAATCCCACCTTCATCGGCGCGCTCAACGCATTTCGTTCAAACGGCGCGATTCCCGTCGGCGTTACCCTTGAGGACGACGGAATGAATATCGAGGAGCTTGAAGCGACTATCAAAAGCACCCCCCGCGCCCGCCTTATCTACGTTATACCCAATTTTCAAAATCCCGCGGGCATCTGCACCTCGTGGGAAAAGAGAGTGAAGATATACGCTCTCGCGAAAAAATACGGTCTTATGATACTTGAGGACGATCCTTACGGCTCTCTTCGCTTCGCGGGCGAGGATATCCCTTCTATAAAGAGTATAGACGAGGACGGGATAGTCATTTACTGCTCTACCTTCTCAAAGATACTTTCGGCGGGAATGAGAGTGGGATTCGTGATAGCTCCCGACGCCGTGGCATCGAAAATGGTGGTCTCCAAGCAGACGAGCGACGTTCACACGAATATCTTCTTCCAGATGCTCTGCTACAGATATATGACCGAGTGCGACCTTGAGGGACACATCGAGGACATACGGGCGATCTACCGCCACAAATGCGCTCTTATGCTCGACTGTCTTGAAAAGGAGCTTCCTTCATCGATAAAGTTTACGCGTCCCGAGGGAGGTCTCTTTATCTGGTGTACTCTGCCCGACGGTATCGACGCGGGCGCGTTTATAAAGGAAGCCGCGGCGCGAAGCGTACGCATAGTTCCCGGAACGACCTTCAACTGCGACGTTGACGCCCCCTCGCAAAGCTTCAGATTGAATTACAGCACTCCGTCCGACGAGCAGATCGTCAAGGGAATAAAAATCCTCGGCTCGCTTGCTCGCGAGATGGAATTATAAAGTTTTTTCAAACCTATTGACAATTTCATATTTCAATGATATAATAAGTCATCAAACCGATGATAAGGATGAGTAAGTCGATTCCCTTTTGTACAGAGAGCCGTGGGTGGTGAGATCACGGAGAAAACAGTTGACCGAATGGACCTTTGAGGGCAAGAGGAAAGCGCGTGAGCGTGAGTATGGGCGACGGATAGCGCCGTTATGCGTTAAAGAGGTGTTTGCTATTGGATACCCTGTTTGCAATAATTTTTATTGGAGACAAGGCGCACCGAAAAAAGCAAGACGAAGGCTTACTTATCGTAAATCAAGCCGCTTTTGAGGAGCAACGCAGTATCCGATACAAATTATGGCAAACACAACGTGGGTGGTACCGCGGATATTACATTTTTGTTATTTGTAAATTCGTCCCCGACAGATTTTCTGTCGGGGACTTTTGTTTTTCATTGATCTTTCAAATTTTGATTTGTCGAACTGTTGGCGTTGCCTTTTTTGAAAGTTTTTGCGTCGCTTTTTCAAAAGCGACCGCCAATCCAACGCGCGTAGCGTTGGTCGCCTCCGCAGAGGCGAAACTCTCCTTTTGGCGTGTTCTTTTTGCCATGCGCGGAAGGCGCTTGCGCCTCCGGCTGAGCGTAGCGAGGCAATTTTCATTTGCGCCTACAGCATCAAAGAAAAAAGCGGACAAGTCGGATCGTAGCCATGTCGTTCTGTGAGCCAAGGAGTTGGCCATTA
>JAZSJO010000040.1:0-3993 GCA_045534365.1 Eubacteriales bacterium | reverse complement strand
ATATCGAGGTTGTCAAAGCCCTTGACGTATTCCCTCGCCTCGTTCAGCTCCTTCGCCGTAGGCTTCTGCTCCTCGTTCCACTTAAGAAGCTTCTCCGCTCTCTCGCGAGCCTTCTCCCGCCTCTGCTCGTCGGTAAGAGCTTCGCCTCGCCCTTCGGGAGAGGTGTCACCGTCAGGTGACGGAGAGGGTTTCTCTTTCGTTTTCACCGTCGCCTTGCCCTCGTCCTTCGCCTCTCCGCTCTTTTCTGCCGCTTTGCTCTCACTTCCCCGCTCAGACTTCTTCTCGCCCTCCTGCGCAGTTTTTGCGGTCTCGTCCGCCAAATCCGCTTTGTCAAAACTTTTTTTATTTATGCTCTTGACAGAAGGTTTACTTTGTGTTATACTCTTATTGTTCTCAACATCTCCATTAGGAGCCGGGGAAGCGGCATTGTTCGCTATACTCTGTTGGGAACTATTTTTATTTTCTATGAATTTGGCTTCATATAAATACTGTTTATTTCCTTTGTCACGAACAACAAACTCAACATCAAATCCGTTTATCGACGCTTTAAATCTGTGTATTGCTACAACACCCTTTTTTGCGTTGTTATCCAATCCGTGAATATCCGTATCAGTGCCTATATACTTGCTTTGATTAAGAAGTTGCTCAAAATTATCAATATTTTTTATTCTCTCGTTGACCTCGGAATCTTTACGACCCTTTTTAGAGTATATATTTTTATTTGCTGTATAATCATCCGTGAGGATGGTTATTTTTTTACTTCCTGCTTGTTTACTTATACGTTTATTTCCAAGTTTAACCAGAACGCCCTTCAGTCTATCTGTTTTTGTTTTTGTTAATGAATACTTCGTCTCACCTACACTTTGTTCGCCTTCAATAACAGAATCCACGTCATCAATAACAGAATCAGTATCATTGATAACACTCTCCGCTCCCGCCTGCTCCTTCGCTATCTTCTCATTGATAGCATTTTCTTTAGATTCATCAATGAGAGCTTCTTCGTAGTTTATAAATTCATTACCGGCGAATTGCAAAACTGCAAGCTGCGTCGTGATACCATCGGTATTCTTTGCAATATCTTCCGCAGTGTAAAGTGTGTTAAATCTTCATTTTTTTAATCCTTTAAGCATTTTTATCATAAAAGAAGCATAAAATTTATTACCGATCAGTTAACTTAGCGAAAAAACATAAATAGGGCAATTTGCAAGAATAGGGTTGACAAATGAGATATTTTGGTGTAAAATCTATATATCGACAGAGCGATGCACGTCGAAATCTTGGGAAAGGAGCGATTCCAATGAACACTTGGTTTTCATCAGGACTTGAATATAAGCTTTTGGACGACGAGACCGCCGTTTTATGCGGAATCGGCTCTTGTAACGACGAAAATGTCGTAGTTCCCGCGACAATTGACTCTCATACGGTTGTCGGTGTGTTGAAAAAGGCTTTTTATCGCAACGACCGCATCAAGAGCGTCACGCTTCCCTGTTCTGTAAGCTTCATAGACGGTCAGGCCTTTGCCTGGTGCTCAAGGCTCGATAGCGTACAGCTTTACGGTGTCGTCGAAATCGGCAACAGAGCGTTTATGGGGTGCGACCGTCTTTGCAACGTAGAGATATTCAACGGGCTCCGGCTTATTGGCGAAAAAGCGTTCGCTTATTGCTCCTCACTCGCGTCGGTAAAGTTACCCGATTCGGTAGCTAAATTGGGAGTTTCAGCATTTGAGGGTTGCCGTAATCTTACGAAGATAATTTTGCCGCAAAGCCTCAGATTTATCGAAAACGGCACGTTTTACGCCTGCGCTTCTCTTCGCAAGGTAGTCGTTCCTCGTCGTCTCGAATATATCGACGAATACGCCTTCGCGTATTGCGCCTCTATTACGGAAATAAAGCTTCCCAAAACAACGGTAGTAAACGGCGACGCATTCTTTGAGTGCGGAGGACGGTTGAATTTTGGAAAAGTATCCTAAATAAAAAATTCAGGTTCGGCTCAAATGAGCCGAACCTTTTTGTTTAAACATTTGAATTTTTCTCAAGTATCTCTTTTATCACAGGCTCTTTAATTCGGGTGATTTAAAAGAATAGGTCTGCATATCAATATCTAACAAAATATTTCCCACCCTCAAGTATTACAGAGTCAATACCCACTACGTATCTGTATATCCACTCTATGACCGCTACGAAGGAATAATGTTAAAGGAATTCGTACCAACGTCGCTAAAGCCGTTTGCCAGCGTATAAGAATTCCAATGCTCCCATATCGTAATCGCGCCCTGATGAACGCTATAGAGCACAAGAAAAGCAAAATTAGCGTGCGAAGAAGCTTATTTACCTATAAAACAAAAGTAACCTTCACACTGCTCTTCCTTTCTTATCAGAAAAAGCTTAATTGATCTGTTTCGTCAAGTCCCTCAAGCACCTTGTTCTTACGAAGTACCTCTATTACGGATTTCGTAAGCTTTGCTCTTATCTGAAGGTCCTCAACCGAGAAGAAGGGCTCTTCCTCTCTTGCCGCAACTATATTCGCCGCGGCGTTTTCTCCAAGTCCCGCTAAAGCCGAGAAAGGCATACGTATCGCCCCGTTTTCGGGAACGAACGCGGAAGACTCGGATTTCAGGATATTGATAGGAAGGAATTTAATTCCTCTCGCCATTGCCTCGTTTATAAGCTGAAGCACGGGAATGCTCTGCAATTCCTTCGGGGATACTTCTTTCTTCTCCTTGTTTCTTTGTTCAATATCCTTTATCGTGGCTCTCACCTTGTTTCTGCCACCCATAACTATCTCGGCGTCAAATCCGCCAGGAGCAACGGTAAACATTGCGCAATAGAAGGCTATAGGTATATGCACCTTGTACCATCCAAGACGTATTGCAGACATAACGTAAGCGGCCGCGTGCGCCTTCGGGAACATATACTTTATTTTCTTACACGAGCCGATATACCAATCGGGAACACCCGCGGCAACCATCTCTTCCTCCCATTCGGGAGTAAGACCCTTACCCTTTCTTACCGACTCCATTATCTTGAAGGCGTGGGATTTCTCAACGCCGTAAGCGATAAGGTCGTTCATTATGTTATCACGACATCCGATAACGTTTGAAATATTACAGATACCTTCGTTTATAAGATCCTGCGCGTTACCCGTCCATACGTCAGTACCGTGAGAGAGTCCCGATATCTGCAAAAGGTCGGAGAAGGATTTTGGCTTTGCTTCCTCAACCATCTTGATAACGAATCTCGTTCCGAATTCGGGAAGACCGTACGTTCCAATATTGCAATCGATATCGTCGGGAGGAACGCCCAACGATTTGGTCGACAAAAATAGCTCGTAGACCGACTTGTCGTTCATGGGGACGTCCATAACGCTCGTATTTGAATACTTTTCAAGGTACTTATACTTGGTCGGCATATCGTGTCCGAGCTCGTCAAGCTTGAGAAGCGTATCGTGCAGATATTCAAACGTGAAGTGCGTGGTAACGATGTCGGAATTCGGATCGTCCGCAGGGTGCTGTACGGGACAGAAATCGTATATCTCGTACTGCTTGGGGACAACGACGATACCGCCCGGGTGCTGACCTGTGGAACGCTTTACACCTACACAGTTGGAAACTATCCTGTTGACCTCGGCGCGAGGCAGGCTGATTCCCTTTTCTTCACGATACTTCATTACGTAACCGTATGCGGTCTTATCGGCAAGAGTACCGATAGTTCCCGCGCGGAAGACGTTTTCAGCTCCAAAAAGCTCCTCGGTGTACTTATGCACCTTGCCCTGCACCTCTCCCGAGAAATTAAGGTCTATATCGGGAGACTTGTCACCGTAGAAGCCAAGGAAGGTCTCAAAGGGTATGTGATGGCCGTCGGCGTTGAGCTTCGTACCCCACTTGGGACAGTTTTTATCGGGCAGGTCAAAGCCCGAGCCCGCCTTATCGGGATTGGAAAAGTCGTTATACTGACAGTTAGGACACCAATAATGAGGCGGCAGAGGGTTTACCTC
>JAZSJO010000079.1:0-2947 GCA_045534365.1 Eubacteriales bacterium | reverse complement strand
GAACGGAGCCCTCTGCGATACCGCCGCACCAGTCGTAAGGAATCTCATTACCCTTGCCGTCTCTGGTCTTCTCGATGATGAGCCTCATGTAAGGCTCCCAGTTGATCTTGGAGGAAATGAGAGCGGTGTTGGGAGCGATGCTGATGGTGCTGATATTGTAAGCAACGTTAGGAACCTTCTTCTCTTCGCAAGCCTTGGGAGCGCCCTCAGAGTCTGCGTGCTGAGAAATGAGAACGCAACCGTCGTTGATAAGGTTAAGAGCCGCCTCTCTCTCGAGAGCGATGTCAAACCAGTTGTTGGTGTATTCAACCTTCATAGTAGCGGTGGGGCATACGGAACGAACGCCAAGGAAGAAAGAGGTGTAGCCTGACTTAACCTCTGCATAAGGCCATGCGCCAACGTAACCAACCTTAGCCTGGTCAGCGGTGATCTTGCCTTCCTCGATCATCTCGTTAAGCTTCATACCTGCAACGATACCTGCAAGATATCTACCCTCGTAGATAGAAGCGAAAGCGTTGTGGTAGTTGGGGAGCTTCTTAACGTGAGCCTGAGTGCCGGTAGCATGGCAGAACTGAACCTCGGGATACTTTTCAGCAGCCTGGATCATGTAGGACTCGTGACCGAAGGAGTCAGCGAAGATAAGGTCGCAGCCTTCGTCAACAAGCTCACAAGCCGCATCGTAGCACTCGGGGCCTTCGGGAACGTTGACTCTCATGATCACCTGATCCTCGGTAAGACCGAGAGCAGCAGCTGCTGCATTAGCGGCGTCGATGAAGTTCTTGTCGTAGGTAGAGTTCTCATCGTGAAGGAAGATGAAGCCTACCTTGAATACTTCTTCGTCCTTATCGCAGGATGCAAATACTACGCAAAGAGAAGCGATCATTGCAACTGCAAGAATAAGAGAAAGGATTTTCTTGAACATTTTTAGTGTTCCTCCATTATAAATATTTTTTACACGAGACCTACTCAAAAAGCCCCGATTGTAAACCTTTTTGAGGCTTAGTCGTCGCAGAATACGACTCCGCCCTCCACGCTCATAGAAGCGACTCTTGCAAGAGATTCGACTCTGATACCCATTTCGTTGCGTATAAAGTCTCCGCCGCCCTGATAAGCCTTTTCGATTATGATTCCCGCGCCTGCTATCTCGGCGCCCGCATCCTTCGCAAGCGTTATAAGCGCCTTGAGCGCGCTTCCCTTCGCAAGAAAATCGTCGATAATAAGAACGCGGTCGCCCTCTCCAAGAAATTCCCTTGATACTATTACGTCATAGGTTCTGCCGTGGGTATAGGATTCCACCTTGGATGAGTACACGTCCGCGCTTATGTTTATTGATTTCGATTTCTTTGCGAAAACAACGGGTACGTCGAAGTGCATAGCGACAAGACAGGCAATTCCAATGCCTGACGCCTCGATAGTCAATATTTTGTTTATTCCGCATTCTCCGAAAAGTCTATAGAACTCTTTTCCGATCTCGATGATAAACTTAACGTCTATTTTATGGTTGACAAAGCTGTCTACCTTCAAAACGTCACCGTCGTATATTTTGCCGTCACGGCGAATTCTGTCTTCAAGGAGCTTCATTCCTGCCTCCGACGCGTTGTCCGCGCTTTTGAAAATTCATAAATATTTAATATAATTATACTATATATTTCGACACTTTTCAATCGGCAAAATAACGAATTAGGCGCATCCTCAAGAGATGCTTTTTGGCGATTTTGCACATACAAATTATACGTCCCCAAAACCCGTCTTACAGATAAGAACGGCGAATTTCTTGCCTTCTATCAACAAAAAAACGCAAAAAATCAAAGATCTTCTCAAAAAAATCAAGACTTTTGACCCTTCACGTCCCCCTCAGGCATTGACAACCGACCGAAAATGTGATAAAATATTATAGTAACCGAAATACGATCTTAAACAAATACATCTGATACAGGAGAACAATATGGAACAGAAGATCATTGAAATAATCGCAGATTATCAGGGCAAGGACGCATCCGACTATACCGCAGACCAGACCTTCACGTCAATGGGTCTCGACTCGCTCGACCTTGCGGAGCTTGTCCTTCAGCTTGAGGACGGTCTCGGCGTTGAGGTCGACATCTCCCCTAAGCTCAACACTCCCGCAAAGCTTGCAGAGTACATAAATACTCTTAAGTAAGAAACCCTATGAATAAAGGACGGAATCTTGAAATTCCGTCCTTTTTCTTATTAATCAGATAATTCTTACTCTTGTAACGCCTTCTATAGCCTTAAGCTTATCAAGCGAGCCTGCGTCGGGCGTACCCGTCAGGTCGAGCAGAGTATAAGCCACGTCTCCGCGCGACTTGTTGGTCATATTCTCGATATTGAGTCCCTGCTCCGAGCATACGGAGGTAATGCTTGAAAGCACGGCGGGGATATTTTTGTGCAGAACGCAGATCCTGGAATCTCCGCTTCTGGGCATAGATATCGCAGGGAAGTTCACGCTGTTGCGGATATTTCCGTTTGCGATGTAATCGGAAAGCTCCTCTGCCGCCATTACCGCGCAATTGTCCTCGCTCTCCTCGGTGGACGCGCCAAGATGAGGAATAGCCACGACGCCCTTGACATTTATGACCTCTTCCGTGGGGAAGTCGGTTACGTACGCCGCCACCTTGCCGCTCTCAAGCGCTTCCTTCAGGTCTGCCGCGTTTACAAGGTCTGCTCTCGAGAAGTTAAGGATACGGACTCCGTCCTTCATCTTCGCGATGGTCTCTTTATTTATCATTCCCTTCGTCTGAGGAGTGGAGGGAACGTGAAGCGTGATGTAATCGGCGCAAGCGTATATATCGTCGTAGGTCGCCGCTTTGTTTATATGATGGTTGAGATTCCAAGCCGCCTCGACCGACAGATAGGGGTCGCAGCCGACTACGTCCATACGGAGATGGACTGCCGTATTAGCTACCATACCGCCGATAGCACCGAG
>JAZSJO010000030.1:0-5994 GCA_045534365.1 Eubacteriales bacterium | reverse complement strand
TTAATTGTTGATATTGCATATTGACAAATCAAGGTTTCGGTAATATAATTACAAGGTATTAATTTTTTATAAATTGGAGCATATTATGGACAGTACCGTTCAAATCTTATTAAGCATTTCTGTTTGCGCCCTTGCGGGCCTGCTTATGTCCCGCGTGTGCAAGCTTTTGAAGCTTCCTGCGGTTACGGGGTATCTTATTGCGGGTATTCTCGTAGGTTGCTTCTGCCTCGGACGCATCACGCTCCCGGGTGGCTTCCACCTCGGCTTCGGAGACCCTAATTTCGAGGACATTCACGCCCTCGGCATCATAAGCGACATTGCTCTCGGCTTTATCGCCTTTTCGATCGGTAGCGAATTCAAGCTTTCCGATCTTAAGAAGACGGGTAAGCAGGCGACCGTTATTGGTATACTTCAGGCTATAGCGACTACCGTGGTATGTATCGTCACTCTGATCGGTCTGCATTTCATTCTTATTGCCGCAACGGGTATAGATTATCTCCCCATTTCTTCCGTGCTTATCCTTTCTGCAATAGCAACGGCGACGGCTCCCGCGGCAACGCTTATGGTCGTTCGTCAGTATAAGGCGAAGGGTCCCTTGACCGATCTTTTGCTTCCCATCGTTGCTCTTGACGACGCCGTAGGTCTCGTTATCTTCGCGGTATTATTCGGCGTGGCGAAGGCGGTTGACGGCGGCTCGCTCTCGGCGCTTTCGATAATCGTCGAGCCTCTGATCGAGATATTCGCATCTCTTATCGTCGGCGCAGTTCTCGGCTTCGTGCTTTCAAAGCTTGAAAAGCTCTTCCATTCCAACAGTAACCGCTTGAGCCTCGTTATTACGTTTATTTTCGCTACGGTTGCCGTGACCGAGCTTAAGAATCTTCATATCGGCGACGTACATATCGGATTCTCCTCGCTCCTTACCTGTATGATGTGCGGAACGATATTCTGCAACGTCTGCGAATGCTCCGACGAGATGATGGCGAGAGCGGACGGTTGGACGAAGCCCTTGCTCATACTCTTCTTCGTTATAAGCGGCGCGGAGCTTGATCTCGGCGTATTTACACAGCCTATCTTCGTGCTTATAGGCGTTGTATATATAGTTGCCCGTTGCATCGGTAAGTATTTCGGCGCTATGGGCTCTGCAAAGATGACGAATTGCTCGCCTGATATAGTAAAATATCTTGGTATCACGCTCTTCCCGCAGGCGGGTGTCGCGCTTGGTATGGTAAGCACGGTTGCCGCGGACGCAATGCTCAGCGCAGAGATCGCCTCGACGGTAAGATTCGTTATTCTCTTTGCCGTGCTTGTCTATGAGATAGTCGGTCCCGTTATGACCAAGTGGGCGTTGACGCGCGCGGGAGACATTACCGAAAAGCCCGCGGACTCGAGCCGCAGACGTAAAAATCAGCCCGAATCGCATTGATTTTATACAATTAAATATTTATTGAATAAAGAAGCCGTTGCTTGAGCATAATTCTTTTATTGTAAAAAGAAAGGATGTTTAGCAATGGCTTCTTCCAAAAAATTACTTATCTGCGCCATCGTTATATTGGCGTTTTCCTTTATCGTGGGACTTTTTCCCGTACACGGCGAGAGCGAGATATACGACACGGTGGTAAGGCTTCACGTGCTTGCCAATTCCGACGGTGAGGAGGATCAGGCATTGAAGCTGAAGGTGCGCGACAGGGTGGTAGAGATCGTCACCCCTGCCGTAAAGGATTGCAGAACGCAAGCCGAGGCAATAGCCGCTATCGGCAGAGTTATGGAGGAGATCGAGGCGGCGGCAATAGAGGTCGTAGACGGCGAGGGATACGACTACGATATCGACGTCGTGATAGGCGAGGAGGAATATCCCACGAGGAGCTACGAGAGCTGTGCCTTTCCGTCGGGTGAATACGTTTCCTTGAGAATACGTATTGGTGACGCCGAGGGGCAGAATTGGTGGTGCTGTCTTTTTCCTCCGCTCTGCCTTTCCGCCGCGAGTGAGGAGAGCGAGGAGTGGAACGAGGATATGTTTATCGCGGTGGGGCTTACGAGCGACCAATACAAGCTGATAACCGAGAGCGACACGCCGAAATACAAGGTAAGATTCAAAATACTTGAAATGATAGAGAAGTGGTTCAAGTAATTACTGAAATTACTGAAATTACTGAAATTACTGAAATTACTGAAAATAAACTCCGATATTGACAAATTTCCGAAGATACTGTATAATTATTAATGAATCCAATTCATATATTCGGAGGTAAGAATGAAAAAGGGTACAAAGAACGTTTTAAGGATCGTTATCAGCATAGTTTATATCATCTGGGGTATTTATTCACCCGTATCGGCAATTCAGGCTATATTGGCTCTCAATATTCCCGCTATCGTCTCGGCGGCCGTTGGCGTACTGATGCTTCTTGCGGGTATTTTCGGTCTCTTCGGGCTTAAAAGAGGCAAATGCAGAGCCTTCGGCATAGTTATTTTCATTGCCGCTATCGTGTCCGTAATTCTCGCGCTTCCCGCTATCAGCGTGAACTCAATCGTGACCGCGATCCTTGCGTGGCTCTTTATTGTTTGCGTTTGATCTGAAAACACAAAAAGCCTCTTTTTTAAAGAGGCTTTCTTTTATGTTGCGATCGGCAGAGAACTGCCTTTTCGCGCTTTTTGTCGTAGGTAGCCTTCTCGATAAGTCTGCAGAAAAATCTCGGCATTTTTCAAGTATCTCGTAGCTCTCGAGAAGAGAGAAGTGAAGAAGGAAATGCTTAATTCCATATCTTCGTTTTTGAATTTGTAGTCGGATATCAACGCCGACATATCGAAATCGGTCTGCTCTATATGAGGTAGAGAACTTACACCCATAAAGCGAAGCTCTTTTCCGTCTATGCTGACTGTGCCTTTGAGTATGTTCGGTGCGAAAGTCCGATGTATAGGAGTTGAGTCGTAAGCTTGTCCGTCCCCGTTGTATTTATTCGAATTTCTTCAGACAAGCGCGTATCTGCTCGTCGCTACCTACGATGGAAATGATGTCTCCGCTCTTGAATTGACGCGCGGCGGAGGGGGTGACGCTGACCTGACCTTCCTTGTCGGTAACGGCAATAACGTTGATGCCGTATTTTTTTCTTACGTCAAGGTCGAGTACCGTTTTGCCTATCCATTTTTCAGGTACGGTTATCTCTGCTATCTGGAATCCCTTGAACTCCATGAAATCGATGACCTTGTCGTGAGCTAATGTGAAAGCGAGTCTCTCTCCCATGTCGCGCTCGGGGAATATTATCATATCCGCCCCAACCTTTTCAAGCACCCGTCTGTGGCCGTCGTTTACCGCGCGCGCGACCACCTTTTTTATGCCCAATTCCTTTAATTTGAGTGTCAGGAGAATATTGGCGTTGACGTTTTCGACTATACAGATAACGGCGCACTCGTAGTCGGCGATGCCTGCGGCGTGGATGACGGCGTCGTTGGTCGCGTCACCGATAATTGCGTTGGTGACGCTGTCCGCGAGCATATTTACCTTGTCGGCGTCAATATCTATTATCAATACCTCCTTGCCGACGGCGCTGAGCGTCTGCGCAAGGGTCTGTCCCAGCTTTCCAAGTCCGATTATACAAAAGCTTTTCATATTAATCTCCATTCCGCCGCCTTAGCGGCAAATTAGTTATCGATGATCCTGACTTAAGGCGGGATCGCGCGTGAAGCGGTTAAATTAATTGCGAGGAAGAAGTAACCTTCACGCTATTTTTCGTTTTTAGCCGATAAGCAGGTCAGCGTCGGGATAGACCGCGCTTGAATCGACCGAATGCTGATTTATCATCAAAGCGTAAGTTACGCTGAGTATACCTACGCGACCGAAATACATAAGAAATATCAGTATTATCTGCTCTATAGCTCCGAGAGTTGCGGTTATACCGGTTGAAAGACCGACGGTGCTTACCGCGCTCGTAACCTCGTATATTATATCCATTCCTCCGACATCTCCGGAAAGAGAAAATATCGCGACAGCGGATACGATTATCAGAAAAATCTGAACGAATACTACCGACGCGGCGCGCGTGAACGTTGCGTTGGTTATTTTGCGGTTGAATAGCACGACGTTGCTCCTTCCCGTCATATTGCACAGCACGGTGTAGACGAGAACGCCGATCGTCACCACCTTGACTCCGCCTGCGGTCGAGCCCGATGCTCCACCGATAAACATAAATATTATTGAGAATATCTGCGAGCCGAAGCCCATGCTTGCGTTGTCAAACAAGGCAAATCCCGCGGTGCGCAGGGACGACGAGTGGAAAAACGATGCCAGTATCTTCTCGCCGATTCCAAGTTTTCCTATGGTCGTGGAATTGTTCCACTCAAGCGCGGCGAAGATGACCGTTCCCGATACGAGCAATATAGCGCTTATGATCAAAACGAATTTAGTGTATGCCGAAAGTCTTTTTTTGCGGAGCAGCTTTTCCTTCAGGTCAAACCAGACCGCAAAGCCGATGCCTCCGATGATTATTAAAAACGAGAGGGTTAGCGAGACCAACGGATCGTCGATGAAATAAGCCATTGACGAAGCGTAGCCGTTTGATGTTTGCGTGGCGTAAAGATCGCCCATAAGGTCAAATCCCGCGTTGCAAAATGCCGATACGGAGGTGAATACGCTTTTGAATATCGCGGAGGGGGTGGGGAAGATCTGCGAAAACCTGATGAATAAAAGAGCTGCTCCGATAAGCTCTATGGAAATAGTGCCGATCATTATGCTTTTTAAAAGAGAGCCTATATCTCCGTAACTGTTGATATTGTACGACATCGCTATCATCATCTTGTCCTTCGGGGTAAGCATTCTTTTTACGATAGTCGCTATAAGCACGGCGAAGGTCATAAAGCCGATGCCTCCGAGCTGTATCATAAGAAGGATGACCACCTGCCCGAATACGCTCCAGCATGTCGCGGTGTCCACCACCGAAAGCCCCGTCACGCAGGTAGCGCTGACCGAGGTGAAGAGCGCGGTAAGAAAGCTCGGGCTCTCTTGTCCCTCGGGAACGGAGACGGGGAGCATAAGCAGAAGAGTTCCCGCGAGTATTACCGAGATGAATCCCAGCACCAAGAGTCTGGTCGCTTTTATTTTGCTCGATCTCGAACGATCGGCTGTTTTTGAGTTTTTCAGCCTTTCAACGAATCTCAATATATCAACTCCCTTCGTGCTGATTACTTTGGAATAATTATATCATTTTCATATGGGTATGTCAAGTATTATGCACCTTTTTAGATACTTTATAGGCTATTGTTGACATGCGCTTGATTTTGTGATAAAATATAAAATGACTTAATATGTTTAATTGATAGGACGGATAAAAAATGAACGATAGAATAAAAAGGCCCGAGCTACTCTCGCCCGCGGGTAACTTTGAAAAGCTCAAGGCGGCGCTTCTTTACGGAGCTGACGCGGTCTATCTTGCGGGGCAGAGCTTCGGTATGCGCTCAGCGGCGGATAATTTTACGGTCGAGGAGCTTTACGAAGCTGTAAAATATACTCACGAGAGAGGGAAGAAGCTCTATCTGACGCTCAATACCATGCCTCACGGAGACGAGTATGACGATCTGCGTAGGTTTATCTCGGATATAGGCGGCGCGGGGATCGACGCTTTTATCGTTGCCGACCTCGGCGTTATGGCGACGGTAAAGGAAATATTGCCCGATATGGAGATACATATCTCGACTCAGGCAAGTATAGTTTCTCCCGAGGCGGCAAAGGCTTATGCGGCTCTGGGAGCTAAAAGACTGGTGCTTGCCCGCGAGCTTACCTTAAAGGAGATAAAGGCTATTCGCGACGCGCTTCCCGAGGACGTGGAGCTTGAAGCCTTCGTTCACGGCTCTATGTGCGTCTCTTACAGCGGAAGATGTATGCTTTCAAATCTTATGACGGGACGCGACGCAAACCGTGGCAGATGCACTCAGCCCTGCCGCTGGAACTATATAATTTATGAAGAAAAGCGCCCCGATCTGCCGATCTCGATCGAGCAGACCGAT
>JAZSJO010000022.1:0-8214 GCA_045534365.1 Eubacteriales bacterium | reverse complement strand
GTATTGACGAAGCTATTGAAGAATAATAGAAAAACCGCCGAGAGGCGGTTTTTCTATTCAACCCCTATCAGCTCGCTTACAACAACGAAATTATATCCCTTTTCCAACAGTATCGGCAAAAAAAGCCTGAGCGCTTCGGGGGTGGGACTATTGTGCGCGACGTAGTCGTGCATTAGAATTATATCTCCCGACGTAACGTTCTCAACCACGTATTCACATATCTTATCAGGCGGAGTGTTTGCCCAATCCTGCGTATCGATGTCCCATAAAATGACCTTGTAATCAAGACTTCGCAATACCGTTCTGACGTCTGCGTCTATCATTCCCTCGGGAGGACGAAAAAGCTTAGTTTTGTAATCGGTCAAGCCGTAAATTGCCGATTCGCACTTCTCTACTTCTTTTTGCAACGTCTCGGAATTCAAGCAGGAAACGTGTGGGTGCGAATAGGTGTGATTCCCTATTTCGTGCCCCTTTTTTATTATTTTTCCCATTGTGTCGGGATAATATTCTGCGTTTACGCCAACTACGAAAAAGGTTGCTTTTACTCCGAATTCTTCAAGAATATCGAGTATCTTCGGGGTGTATCTCGGATGCGGACCGTCGTCAAAGGTCAGAGCTATCTTCATATAATCGTTTTCGTTTTTTCTGTAGATGTCGGCATCTTGATTCTCGCGCTCAACCGCTCCCGTGACGCAAAATCCGCATAAAAAATTGATTATCAGGGATAAAATGACTATCAGAGAAATCGAAGCGGAGCGTATTTTCATTTCATCTCTCTCCGTTGCACAATTCGTCAAGTGTTCCGAATCTGTAGCCTTGAGATTTAAGCTCCCTTATAACGTCCCCGAGAATCTCTGCGTTTGTACTTGAAGTAGGATGCAGGAGCATGATCTCGCCGTTATGGATATTTTCAAGTATCTTCTTTTTTGCGCTTTCTGCGGACATTTGTCTGTCATTATCCCAGTCGGCGTAGGCAAAGCTCCAGAATACCGTTTTATAGCCTAATTCGTCTATGATCTTTATACTCGCTTCGTCGAATTTTCCCTCGGGAGGACGGTAATATTTCGACATCTCTTTTCCTGCTTTTTCAAGGCAGATCTTTTCAAGTCTCTTCAATTCTACCGATATTTCTTCACGGCTTCTTCCTACCATAGACTTATGAGAATAGGTGTGATTACATACGAGATGCCCTTCATCAAACATTCTGATGATCAAATCGGCATTCTTTTCGATAAGATTTCCGAGAACGAAAAACGCCCCACTTACCTCTTCATCCTTCAGGGTGTCAAGAATACGCTCCACGTTTCCGTTCTCGTATCCTGCGTCAAACGTCAGGTATATTACCTTATCAGGGCAATCGTCACCGTGATTTTTATCTATATAATATCCGTTATACTTCTCAACAAAAGATATATTCGTATCAACTGTAGGCTGCTTGTGGTCTTTTCTGTGTACGCAGTACCAATTTACAGCACCGCCTTGCGCAAAGATTGTGATAGAAAATACAGACGTTAATATCAGAATCAGGAAAAAGCAAAAAAGGCTTTTAAGTTTTATCTTTTTCAAGCTATCAACTCCTTTCGCATATTATTTTTTGCATATTTTATAATTTTAATGATTCTATTTTTTCTCAAAGCGAGAAAATCTTATTAACAAAAATTTTTCAATCATATAGGATAAATTAATAATTAGTATATTGACTTTTTTTGAGGAAAGAGGTAAAATATATTAATACGAAAGTGTTTTAAAAGGAGGACGACGATATGGGAATTTTCGGCAAAATAATGTTGGGCTTCTTTGTGGGAATTCTTTGCGGTCTGGTTCCTCTTATTTATGGATTGCTTACCAATAAACGCGTATCGGGAATTATCGGAATATCTGCGACGGCCGTTTCGGGAATCATTTTTTCTATTCTCGACAAATCTCCGTTTACTGCAATGGTGATCGCGGCTTTATTCATTCTGTTCAATATTGCCGAAAGCAAGAGACATTCAAAGCATAAGGACGATACGGATAACGATATAATTTAAACATATCCGAGCCATATTCGGATATGTTTTTGTTTTGTCGGCAAGAATTTTATTAAAAACTATATACAAATTGAATTAAATATGTTATAATTATAATAATATTTACTAATAAGAGTGTTGGAGTATTATGGAAAACAAAAAACGCAAGATCAACAGTAATAATAAGGAATGGTCGGGCGACAGATCGCGCGCTAAGCACGAGGGAGATCGTCGTGATCGCTACGGCAAATATTCTTTCGCAGAGACCGAAAAGGAAAGCGAAGGAACCGGCCTTGTTATCGGCAGAAACGCGGTGAGAGAGCTTTTGAAATCCGATAGAGAGATCGATAAGCTTTTGGTGCAAAGAGGCGAACGCGAGGGCTCTATCGTTGTTCTCGTTGCGATGGCTGTGGAAAAGGGTATTCCCGTTGTTGAGACCGACAAGGCAAAGCTCGACGCTATGTCCGGTTTTGCTCCCCATCAGGGCGTGGTTGCAATGGCATCCGAAAAGGAGTATTGCACGGTCGAGGATATTCTCGCTATTGCCGAGGAGAGAGGCGAAGCTCCTCTTATCGTTATTGCGGACGGAATTACCGATCCCTATAATCTCGGCGCGCTTATCAGATGTGCCGAGGGCGCGGGCGCGCACGGAATAATCATTCCCAAGAGACGCTCTACGGGACTTACTCCTCTGGTATCCAAGTCTTCGGCGGGAGCGATTGAGCATATGGCAGTTGCAAAGGTGTCTAACATTGCCAACACCATACACGCGCTTAAGGAAAAGGGCGTGTGGATCTTTGCGGCAGAGGCAGGAGGCACCCCATATTATGAAACTAATTTCAAAGGCCCCTGCGCTCTCGTTTTCGGTAGCGAGGGCAACGGAGTTTCGCAGATAGTTATTGATAATTGCGACGTTTTGACCTCTATTCCCATGTACGGAAAGGTCAATTCATTCAACGTTTCTACAGCTGCGTCGGTTATTCTTTGCGAAGCGGCAAAACAAAACCGCGTTAAATAATTATGACGTTAAAAATTTTCAGATAAGGAGGGGCTTTAAATATGGCAAAGCGCAAAAAGAAATCACAGTCGAGCATAGAGCTTGATTCTATTCTTGAGCAATTTAAGAAGACTTACTCGTCTGATTTTGAAGATTCCCTTCTTGAAGCACCCGAATCCGAAGAAGACGAAGAGATAAATCTCATTCTGAGTAAAATATTTGCGTCCAAAAACACGACGTCTTCAAAAAAGACCGATTCCGCATCGATTGAAGAAAAAAATGAAGACGTTGTCGACGAGACGGAGCCGGAAGCTGAAATAAACGAGCTTGAGGCGAAAATAAACGAATCTGAGGAAGAGGAGCAAGCGGAAGACCTTATCGAGGAAGCAGAGGCACACGACGAGGATAATGTCGAAGGATCAGATCCTGATGCGGTTGAAGACAACGAGTTCAACGACAACCTCTCCGCTAAAAATGAAGTTGACAGCGTTTTAAGCGTTATGCTTGGCGGCGGTGATCCTTCTTTTGATAATGCGGAGGAGACGGATGAGGCTGAAGAAATAAACGTTATAGCTGAAATAGTTGAGGATTCCTTCCCTGACGAGGCTCAAGATGAGGAGCTTGACTGCGCTGATGACAAAGAATGTCTTGACGAAGAAGACGAGCTTGATAATGAAGTTATAGAGGATCTTGAGTATGATACCGATGATGACGCTGTCAAGACCCTTGATGAGCCAGAATTCACCGTTGCCGATGAAGAATATGACGTCTCACCCGAGGACGACGATGTTATTGAAGAAGACGTTGAAGAGGATATCGTAGAAGACGATATTGTCGAAGAAGACGTTATTGCAGACGAGGCAATTGATGAGGAGCTTGCTAAAGAGACCGATGATGACGTAGTAGTTATCTGTCCTGCGAATGAAGATGATATGGACGAAAACGCCGAGGCTGTATCCGAGGAAACGGAAGCTATACCCGAGGCAGAAAAATCCGAGGATTCGTCTGATAATACTGAAGCTGATTCCAACACCTCTGTCGAAAAGATCTGCCATTTGGTGCTTTCCCCCGATGAATACACCTACGATCCTTTGCAGGAAGGTCTGGCATCCTTTACAAGCACTCGCGATGCTAAAGCGTTGAAGAATGCGGATGCAAATTCAACCGTCTCGGATCGCAACGAGGAGTCTCGCTTTGACGATTCCGACATTTCCCTTCTGCTTAAGCTGGGATATGATGAGGAGATCAGAGCAGAGGTTGGTGAGAACGTAACCGAGCAGATACTTATCGACAAGGACGCTCATTTTACACCCGAGGCGCATAAAAAGCCGTTTGGATTCTGCGGCAAGGAGTTTTCTGACAGATCGCAGACCAAGGGAATCAAAGAAAAATACAGAAGCGACAAGAGAGCCTGCTTGTTAAGACTTATAAGCGTCTGCGTAATTGCAATCGTCATCCTCTCGCTTTACGTTTTCTTTGAGTTCTTTTCAGACCGTACCAGCTATCCTCTCGTTATGATGCTCGAGTTGATCCTTGTGGCACTTATAGGAGTTATATTATATAAAAAGTTGTATTCGGGTATAATCGGAATAATCAAATTCGAAGCTAATCTATATTCTCTTTCGGTATTTGCGCTGTTCGCTTACTTTATATACGATATAGTGATCCTCCTTCTCTATGCCATCAAAAAGGGTGACGTGGATACGTCCTCTCTTATGCTTTTCGGCGTAACTGTTTCAACCTACGTTATCCTGACGCTTATATCCGATCTTTTGAATTGCATAAGAGAAGCAAACACCTTTGACATAATGACGTCTGAGGACAGAATATATACCGCTGAATATAACGGAGAGAGCAAGAAGGGCCTTTTGAATGAAAGCTCTGCTAATTCCAAGAGCTCCAAATCAAGCGAAAATGCATATAAAATATTCGGCACTTCAATTATAAGCGGATATTTCCGCAAGACGTCTCAAAGCAAGACGGGCACGGTAAATCTTATATATCTTCTTGGAATAGTACCCATGCTTTCGTTGATAATCGGTTGTATCAGCGCGCTTGCGGGCGGAAGTATTATGAACGGCGCTTCAACCGTTATGTTTACCGTCCTGCTCTGCACTCCTATGGTCTACGTTCTTATACCCTCCGCTATGGAATTCATCGTTTCAAAGAAGCTTAAGCGCGAGGATACAGCGTTCATCGGAACGGAATCAGCGCGGCAATACGTAAAGACCGATGAAATTACATTCAGAGACACCGACGCGGTGGAGATAACCGCTTTCAAGGATATACGTCCAAGCAACGGTAACGAAAATGAAAGATACCTTATGATAGCACGCGAGGTGTTCGAATCGTTAGGCGGTACTCTTGCCAAGCTTTCAGAGAACTGTGACGATAATAATGAAAGCAATGTTATCCTGAACGAAATAACCGAGAACGGAATAGAGCTTTACTTCAACGAATCGATAAATATTCTTATGGGTAACAAGCAATATATGTACACCCACAAGATAAAGGTGAAGACCGACGCCAATCTCAACACGGCGACGAGAGGCGTTGATTGCTCGGTGATCTATATGGCGTTTGACGGTGTTCCGAGACTTGGATTTATTATTAACAGCAAGATAAAAAAGGAATTTTCCGATGCGTCGGCGCTTTTGGAGACGAACGGAATCAGGCTTCTGGTGGAATCCTACGAGCCTCATATAAACGACGTCTTCTTTGAGCAGAACAAAGCCGAGAACGCACCTTCCGTCAGTGTTATAAGGCCTGACGACTACGTGCCGATACAAAAGAGACGTATTTGCGACGGAGAGATAATTTCGTCCCGCGATAGCTTGAGCGGAGCAAGAGCCATTTCCTTTACCCGAAGGATACTTGCAAATCGCAATAAGAATCAGAGGATGCATATGATGCTTGTGGTCGTGGGGTTGTTATTGTCGTGCCTGCTGGCATTACTTATCAACGCGACAGGCTCGGTAGTCGTTTTTGATTGGCTGAAATCACATATTTCTCTTGTCTTTAACGTGATAATGCTTTCGGGACTTATCCCAGGGGTAATAAATCTCATTAAGCTTGAGAAGGAAAAATTCGACTGATTTTCGTTGTCGAACGGAGAACATAAAAATGAATGAAAAATTAAACGCGATATTAAAACAAGTATCAAAGCCCGGCAGATATTCGGGTGGCGAATACGGACAGATTATCAAGGATAAGGAAAAGGTGAAGGCGAGATTCGCCTTCGCCTTCCCCGATACCTATGAGATAGGGATGTCCAATCTTGGCGTAAGGATACTGTATGAATGCCTTAACCGAGAGAATGATATATGGTGTGAGCGCGTATACGATCCGTGGGTCGATATGCAGGAGAAGATGAAGGAATATGATATTCCTTTATGGGCGCACGAAAGCAAGGATAGTGTGAAGGATTTCGATTTCCTCGGATTTACTCTTCAGTACGAGATGTCCTATACTAACGTGCTTAATATGCTTGAGCTTGCGGATATCCCCTTGAGAGCGGCCGATAGAGACGAGTCCTTCCCCATAGTTATAGGAGGAGGTCCCTGCGCCTACAATCCCGAGCCCGTAGCCGATTTCTTCGATCTTTTCAACATCGGTGAGGGAGAGAGCCTTTTGGTTGAAATAGTTCGTCTTTATATCAGAATGAAGGACGAAGGAAGGTATAATAAAGCCGATTTTCTCCACGAAGCAGCCGCTACGATCCCCGGGGTTTACGTTCCCTCTCTTTATAACGTTGAATACAACGCCGACGGAACTATCAAAGCCTATACGCCTGTTTACGACGACGTTCCAAAGACCGTAGTAAAAAGAATAGTTGAGGATCTTGATAAAGCACCTTTTCCCGATTATGCTATTATGCCTTATACCGAGGTGGTACACGACAGGATCATGCTCGAGGTCTTCAGAGGCTGCATAAGAGGCTGTCGCTTCTGTCAGGCGGGAATTATTTACCGTCCCGTAAGAGAAAAAACTCCCGAGGTTTTAAACGAGCAGGCAAAGTGCATATTTGAAAATACGGGATATGAGGAGATATCTCTTTCCTCACTTTCTATAAGTGACTATACGGGACTTCCCGAGCTTACCGATAAGCTTCTTGATTGGACGCAGGAGAATATGGTCAGCTTCTCGCTTCCCTCTCTCCGAGTTGACAGCTTTACGAAAGAGCTTATGGAAAAGGTCGCGTCGGTGCGTTCCTCATCTCTGACCTTTGCGCCCGAGGCAGGTACTCAAAGACTTCGTGACGTAATAAATAAGAATGTGTTTGAGGACGATCTTATGAGAGCGGTCAACGTTGCGTTTGACGCAGGTAAGACACAGGTCAAGCTCTATTTTATGCAGGGCTTGCCTACCGAGACCGAAGAAGACCTCGCCGCGATTCCCGCGCTTGCAAAAAGTGTTATAGAAGCATTTTATGCAAACCCCAACAGAAATCGAGCTAAATCTCCTCAGGTGACCTTCAGCGTTTCTCCCTTTATCCCCAAGCCCTTTACTCCTTTCCAATGGGAGCCTCAGGACACGCTTGAGGTTATAAAGGAAAAGCAGGAGTTTATAGGTAAATGCGTTACCGACAGAAAGATCAAGTATCAGCATCACGAGGCAGAGATATGCTGTATCGAGGCTGTTTTGGCCCGCGGCGACAGAAGGTTGGCGGCTGCTCTTGAGCTTGCCTGCCGAGAAGGCTTCAAATTTGACGCGTGGAGCGAATACTTTGACTACGATAAGTGGGTGTCGGTATTTGAGCGTTCGGGCATAGATCCTGCTTTTTACGCCAACAGACGCTATTCTTACGACGAGGTATTGCCGTGGGACGTCATCGATTGCGGCGTAACTAAGGAATTTTTGATAAGAGAAAGTAAAAAAGCCTATGAGGAAATAACAACTCCCAATTGCCGCGAAAAATGCTCGGGCTGTGGAGCAAATAAGCTTGGAGGTGAGAGATCGTGCTGTCCGAAAAAGAAATAAGACCCGGAGAAAAAAAGCTCTCTCTCCCGATGCTTGACGCTCCGGTGACCGTCAGAATAAAATTCTGCAAAAAAGGTACTCTTCAATTTATCTCGCACCTTGACCTGCAAAGAACATTTCATAGGGTCTTGGTAAGAGCCGGGATACCTATGTGGTATACAAAGGGCTTTAACCCTCACGCAAAGCTCGTTTTCGGCGTGCCGCTTTCCATAGGAACTGAGAGCATGT
>JAZSJO010000105.1:0-3469 GCA_045534365.1 Eubacteriales bacterium | reverse complement strand
GTGCTTCAGTTGTAAACGCGCTTTCTCTTTGGGTAGAGCTTGAGGACTGCTACGAGGGTAAGAAGTATACCGAAAGATTTGAACGCGGCGTCGTAGCGAGAAAATTTAACTGTGAGGGAGACTCACCCGAGCGTCCTCACGGCGTTAAGGTGACGTTTAAGCCCGACCCCGAGATATTCGAGGAAACGGTGTTTGATTACGATACTCTTCTTAACCGTATGAGAGAGCAGAGCTTTCTTAACGCGGGCATCAAGATAGTCCTTATCGATAACAGAGAGGAAGAGCCTAAGGTAGCAGAGCTTTGCTTTGAGGGCGGTGTGTCGAGCTTCGTCGAGTATCTGACCGAGACGAGACATAACGAGCCCGTTCATTCCGACGTTATCTATATGAAGGGCGAGAAGAATACCAGCGTTTGCGAGATAGCGCTTCAGTATAACGACGGATATAACGAGTGCGTTATGACCTTCGCGAACAATATGAATACCATCGAGGGCGGTACTCACGAGACGGGCTTTAAGTCGGGTCTTACGAGAGTCCTCAACGATTACGGAAGAAAAGCGGGGATCCTGAAGGAAAAGGACAAGAATCTGTCGGGCGAGGACGTAAGAGAAGGTCTTTGCGCTATAGTTTCGGTAAAGCTTGAGGACGCGCAGTTCGAGAGCCAGACAAAAGCGAAGCTTGGTAACAGCGAGATCAGAACTCTCGTTGAAAATACCGTAACGCGGAAGCTTGCCGATTATCTTGAGGAAAATCCCGCTACGGGTAAGGCTATTCTCGATAAGGCGCTTTCGGCGGCAAGAGCAAGAGAGGCGGCAAGAATGCCAAGTTAGGCTACGAGAAAGGACTTCCTCAAGGGAAGCATCCTTCCCGGTAAGCTTTGGGACTGTCAAGAGAAGGATCCCACCTTTACAGAGATATATCTTGTTGAGGGAGACAGTGCGGGAGGCTCGGCGAAAGCGGGCAGAAACGCTAAATTCCAGGCTATATTGCCTCTTAGAGGTAAGGTGCTTAACGTTGAGAAGACCAGCAAGGATAAGGTCTACGGAAATCTCTCGCTTCTGCCTATAATTCAGGCTCTGGGCTGCGGTATAGGAGACGAGTTCGATATGGAAAGACTCCGTTACGGCAAGATAATCATAATGGCAGATGCCGACGTCGACGGATCGCATATCAGAATACTTATCCTGACCTTCCTCTTCAGACACATGCGTCAGCTTATCGAGGACGGTCACGTATATCTCGCGCAACCTCCGCTTTATAAGGTCTATAAGCGCGGCGCGAAAGAGGGTAATGAAAAATACGCCTTCTCCGACGCTGAAAGAGATAAATATATCGCAGAGCTCGCGGGCGAGAGCGGTAACACGTCCAATATCGAGGCAGACAGATATAAGGGTCTTGGTGAAATGGACGCCGAGCAGCTCTGGGAGACTACGATGGACCCCGCAAAGAGAACTATACTCAAGGTGACTATCGAGGACGCTATCGCCTGCGACGAGATGTTCTCGCTTCTTATGGGTGACAAGGTAGAGCCCAGAAGATTGTTTATCGAGCAGAACGCGCATCTTGCGGAAAATCTCGATATTTAAGTTTTAAAAAAATATTGTTTAAAACTATGAAATATATGTTGAAAATCGTGTTGATTTTTCAAAAAACGCGACTTTTCCACATATCGGATTTTTTACCTGCAGCTCAAAAGATAAAAGTGTGGAATTTATTTTAATATATAGAAGATTTTGGACTGTGTCCGAGGTTTTCAATAGTTGTCAGGTAAAAAATCTACATAGTTTTAAACAGTATAAAAGTTTTCCACAGGGTGTTGAAATATATGTTGAAAACTCTGTGAGAAATATATGAGGACAGATGAATGAAGCTATTTAAAAATAAATTTTTCATCATCGTTCTGTCGGTCGCGGTCTTCGCGATAATATTAACGTCTACATTGTCGGTAATGGGGAAGACAGGCCCTATTAAAAACGCGCTGAACGTTATCGCTACGCCCTTTAGGTACGTCGGAATGAAGATCGACGAGGCGTTTGACGGCTTTTCACGGTATTTTTCCTCTATCGAGGCTCTTGAGGAGGAAAACAGAGAGCTTCGCGACGAGATAGATAGGCTCGAAGAGGCTCTTGCCGATGCCGACGCCGTAAAGGAAGAAAACGAAAGACTCAAGGATTACCTTTCGGTGAGAGACAGCTATAGCTCTCTCAAGCTTCTCGAGGGTCTGATAATCGGACGCGAGGGAGACAATCACACCACCTTTTTCACTCTCAACAGAGGAATGGGCGACGGAGTCGATCTCGGTATGGCTGTCATAACGAGAGAAGGTCTCGTAGGATCGGTCTGTGAGGTCGGATATAATTGGTGCAGAGTGAGAGTGCTGTCGGAGGCTTCGGCTTCGGCGGGCGCGTATATTTCCCGAAGCGGTGAGGTCGGTCTTGTTGAAGGAGACATATCGCTGAAGGGGACGGGTAGATGTTATCTTAACTATCTTTCGGCAGAAGCTGATATAGAGATCGGAGATCTCGTTTATACGAGCGGAAAGGGAAGCGTTTATCCCCGAGATCTGCTTATAGGACGGGTGTCCGATATTGAGATCAACGAATATCTCCGCACGAAGACCGCAGAGGTCACGCTTGCGGTGGATATCAAGGATTTGAAATACGTTATGATAGTCACAGATCACACTCTCGTAGCCGACGAGGCGGAATAAGAGGTGGCTATGGCGATAAAGCACAGATTTGCAGGCGGCGACGGAAGGTATATTACCAAAAGGGATATATTTACCTATCTCTGTCTCGCGATACTTATATTTATTTCTGCAATATTACAGACCACCTGTCTCACTCTTTTCGGAGCAAGGTGCGCGCTCACCCTCGCGGTGGTTTGCGCGTTGGGATTTATCAGAGGTAGTAAGGCGGGAGCTTTATTGGGACTTTTTGGTGGAATATTGGTCGATATTTTAGGCAGCTTGGGCTTTTCGCTCTCACCCGTGCTGTATATGCTCTGCGGATACCTTTGCGGAGCGCTCGTAGGTTGGTTTTTGTCTACGAATCTGCCCTCGTTTATAGTTTTTTCGGCTATAGCGGGAGCATTGAGAGAGATATTTACTATAATTCATTACGGTCTCGTTTCGCAGGAAATAAGCCTGTGGCAGATCATACTGTCACCCGTCATTCCCGAGTATTTTGCATATCTTTTTTGCGTAATACCCGCATACGGCGCGGTGGTGGGAATAAATAAGCTGTTTAACAAAAGAGAGATAAGAGCGAAGAGAAATTATTGACCTCTTGCTTCTAAAAGAAAGGAAACGTTCAATGGCAACAGATAAGAACAAGCACGACAACGATCTATATTTGTTTGAAAACCAGAAGGTCGTCGACATAAATATGGAGAAGGAGGTCAAGAAATCCTTTATCGAGTATTCTATGTCGGTCATCATGTCGAGAGCTCTGCCCGACGTCAGAGACGG
>JAZSJO010000196.1:0-4148 GCA_045534365.1 Eubacteriales bacterium | reverse complement strand
GGGAGATTTCTTAAAGAGGGGAGATCTTTTTCTCCCCTCTTTAAGCGGCGTTTCTTTGGTTCGTTTCTTTTCGTCGAGGAAAAGAAATGAACAAGAAAAGAAATAGATAAACTGCAATTTATAACCCTGATCTCACTTTATAAAATTAATTATATCCCTCTTCACGTCTTCATACGTGAAATCGTTAAGTATCTCGTGTCTTGCGCCCTTGTAGAGCGTACATTTTACGTTGACGCCCTGCTTTTTGAGCTTCTTTTCCACCTCAAGAACGCCCTTGCCGTAGTTGCCAACGGGATCATCCTCACCCGAGACTAAAAGCACGGGCAGATCTTTGGGAAGATTTTTATACCAAGCGGCGCGATTGGAATATTTGAGCAGTCGCATAAGATCTCCCATCGCGCTGACGGTGAATTTGAAGGTGCAATAACCGTCCTCAAGGTATTTGTTGCGTATCTCCTGATTGGTCGTCAGCCACGATTTTGAATTTGCGTCGGGATCGTTTTTGAATTTATTGTTGTAGCCTCCGAAGGCAAGCTTATCAATAAATTTAGATATGTATCTGCCGCCCTTGAAAAGCTTTATGATCTCTATAATGGCGATACCCGCTCCGGCCGCAGGGTTCGCCCCGCCCGTACCCATTACGATAAGTCGGTCGGGCTTGACGTATTTTTCGGTGGCAAGACGGACTATAAACGAGCCCATGCTGTGTCCCATAAGGAAATACGGAAGCTCTCCGTATCTCTCCTTGTACTCGGATATGACCGCGTCGGAAAAGAGCTTTACGTCTCGGCAGAGCAGATCAAAGCCGCCTTTTTTTGAGATGTAGCCAAGCTCACTGTTATCGTTAACGGTCTTTCCGTGACCGAGATTGTCGTATCCGAAGCAGATATATCCCGCGGAGCTGAGATCGGTCATTATTCTGTCGTAGCGGGAGATATGCTCGGTCATTCCGTGACCGATATGGAGAAAGCCGCGCGCCTCGCCCTCGGGAAGATAGACCACATCCGCAAGCTTATGTATATTGTCACTTGATAATACCTTATATTCTTTTTTTACTATAGTCATAATTATTCCTCATCTTCCGTAAATACTTTACACGCCTTGACCGCTCTTCTCCAGCCGTCAAGCGCTTTTTTGCGCGCCTCTGCGTCTATCTCGGGAGTAAACGCCTTGCCCGAGGCGGCGTATGCCTCAAGCTCCTCTCTGTCGCGCCAGAAGCCCACGGCAAGTCCCGCAAGATAAGCCGCGCCCGCCGCCGTTGCCTCCGCGTTTCCCGAACGGACGACCTCGATAGACGAAATATCGCTCTGTATCTGCATAAGCAGGTCGTTTGCCGACGCGCCTCCGTCAACCTTGAGAGAGGATATTCCGTCGTTGCCAAAGGCGTTCATATCGGCATTCATAGCCGAGATAACGTCGTCCGTCTGATATGCTATCGACTCAAGGGCGGCGCGGATAATATGATTTTTTCCCGTTCCCGAGGTAAGTCCCACGACAGTTCCTCTCGCGTGCATATCCCAATGCGGCGCGCCAAGTCCCGCAAAGGCGGGTACTACGTAGACTCCGCCGCTGTCCTTGACCTTTCTCGCGAAATACTCGCTATCCTTTGAGTCGTGTATCAGCTTCATCTCGTCGCGAAGCCAACGAATGACCGCGCCTCCTACGAAAACGCTTCCCTCAAGGGCGTATTCGGTCTCTCTTCCCTTTTCCGTGGCGGCAACGGTGGTGAGAAGTCCGTGTCTGCTCATAATAGGCGTGTTTCCCGTATTTGCAAGTAAAAAGCAACCCGTGCCGTAGGTGTTTTTAGCCTCTCCCGCGCCGAAGCAGCATTGACCGAAAAGCGCCGCCTGCTGGTCGCCCGCGATACCCGAAACGGTAAGGCGCGCGCCCATACACTCAAAGCTTCCGTAAGCTTCACTGCTGCTCCTTATCTCGGGAAGGATCGAGCGCGGAATACCGAGTATCTCAAGCATCTTTTCGTCCCATTGGCAGGTGTGAATATTACAAAGCATAGTTCTCGAGGCGTTAGTCATGTCGGTAACGAAGGCTCTGCCCTCGGTAAGCTTCCAGAGCAGCCACGTATCCACCGTGCCCACGAGCAATCTGCCCTCGTCAGCCATTTTTCTCGCGCCCTCGACTCTGTCAAGTATCCATTTTATCTTCGTGCCGCTGAAATAAGGATCTATACGTAAGCCGCAGGTCTTGCTTATATATTCCGCATAGCCTTCTCTTTCAAGCTCCGCGCAGACGTCGGCGGTGCGTCGGCATTGCCAGACTATCGCGTTATATATAGGTCTGCCCGTCTCTCTGTCCCAAGCCACGACGGTCTCGCGCTGATTGGTTATTCCCACCGCGGCTATCTCCTCGGGATCGATTCCGCTTTTGGCGATGCACTCGGTCAAAGCCGCGTACTGATTGGCGTATATCTCCATAGGATCCTGCTCTACCCAGCCCGGATGCGGATAGATCTGCCTGAATTCGTGCTGCGCCATAGACACGATATTAGTATTCTTATCGAACAGTATGGCGCGCGCGCTGGTCGTTCCCTCGTCAAGCGCAAGTACGTATTTTTTCATAAGCCTGCTCCTTATCGATATTTTAATCTTGTTTTACCCTCTTCATAAGCGCTCCGCCGTTCTCGCGAAGCCAAGATAGACGTCTTTTGTAATCGGGTATTATGCGCGCGACCTCGTCGTAAAATCGCTTGGAGTGATTCATCTCCTTGCGATGACATAGCTCGTGTACTACCACATAGTCAAGCACCTCCCTCGGCGCGAGCATCAGAAGGCAATTGAAATTCAGATTACCCTTACCCGAACAGCTTCCCCATCGGGTACGCTGTTTTCGCACCGTGATGCGTCCGTAGGTCACGCCGATCATTTTCGCGTAATGCTCCACTCTTTCGGGAATTATTTGACGCGCGCTCTCATATAGCCCGTCCAATTCCTCACGTGTCAGCAAAGCGACGTCTTTGCTCTGCTCCTCGCGCCTTTTCGCGATCTCCAGATGCTTCTCTACCCAATCTCTGTGGTCGCAGATAAATGCGATTATATCTTCCTCACGCATCCTCCTTGGAGCACGGACTATAAGCTCGCTGTTTCTTATCTGCAATCCCACCGTTTTTCTGTCGCTTCTGATAAGCGAATAGGGCGGCAGAGGCGAGGTTTTTTCATTTTCTTCTTTTCTTTTGAATAAATTTTTGAACATTTTTTATTTCCAATCAAGCTTTCTATTTCAATTATAGCATTAATCCGCGCAAAATTCAACACAATTTTTATTTTTCTGTTGCTCTCACGATCAAAACGTGGTATAATTGTATTGTTTAATAAGAAATAAAACCCCGGAGGCAATAATGAATATCAGTGAAAGATTTTTGAAATACGTATCGTTTCCCACGATGTCCGACGAAAGGAGCGAGACCGTGCCAAGCTCAAAGAAGCAGCTCGCGCTCGGAAAATATCTCGTTGAGGAATTGAAGAGCATAGGCGTCAGCGACGCTTCTCTTGACGACAAGGGATATCTTTACGCCTCCCTCCCCGCAAATACGGACACTATCGTCACTCTCGGTCTTATTGCGCATATGGATACGTCCGACGCCTGCGCCGACGCTCCCATAAAGGCGAGGACGGTGAAATACGAGGGCAAGGATATCTGCCTTAACGAAGAAAAAGGTATTTACCTCAAAAGAGAGGAATATCCCTCGCTCGACCGCTATATCGGCGATAATCTTATCGTTACCGACGGCACTACTCTGCTCGGAGCCGACGACAAGGCGGGTATCTGCGCTATCGTGTCTGCCATAGAGCGCGTAATCAAGAGCGGCGCGCCTCACGGCTGCGTAAAGATAGGCTTCACTCCCGACGAGGAGATAGGCAGAGGCGCCGACCATTTCGACGTCGAGAGATTCGGCGCAGACTACGCATATACCGTTGACGGCGGAGCGCTCGGCGAGCTTGAATTCGAAAACTTCAACGCGGCGGCGGCTAAGGTCGAGTTTTTCGGCGTTTCGATCCACCCAGGAAGCGCGAAGGACAAGATGAAGAACGCGCAGCTTATGGCGCTTGATTTTGCATCGATGCTCCCCGCAGACGAGACACCCGCGACCACCGAGGGCAAGTCGGAGGCCAAAGCGGTCTTAGAAGACAATA
>JAZSJO010000207.1:0-5099 GCA_045534365.1 Eubacteriales bacterium | reverse complement strand
TAGCCTGCATCGAACGGAGCAGAGGTGTCTTTTTGTCAAGCGCTTCTCCGCCGTAAGTGCAAAATGCCGTAGGAATACAAAGGGTCTTACCCTTGATAAAAGCATATGAAGTAGTGTCCCAAGCAGTGTAGCCTCTTGCTTCAAAGGTAGCACGAAGTCCGCCCGAGGGGAAGCTTGACGCATCCGACTCACCGCGGATAAGCTCCTTACCCGAAAACTCCATAACTACCTTGTCTCCGCCTATGGGGGAGATGAAGGAATCGTGCTTCTCGGCGGTAACGCTGGTCAGGGGCTGGAACCAATGGGTATAGTGAGTCGCGCCCTTCTCCGTTGCCCAGTCCTTCATAGCGTTTGCCACAACGTTGGCTATGGAAACGTCTATCATTTTACCGCTACGAATAGTGTCGGTCAAGGATCTGTATACGTCCTTGGGCAATCTCTGACGCATTACCGCGTCGTTGAACACCATACATCCGTATATCTCGGGAATATTAGTCATAGCTTTTACCTTCTTTCACAAGGAAACACTTTCCTTCATAACATTATAAAGATATTATATAACATATATCGAATTTTGTCAAGTAGGGTTTTCCAAACAAAAAAGGGCTTTTCAGCCCTTTTCCATCATTATTTTACTATTTCAAGAAGCGTCTTCCACACTCTCTCGCAGGAAGCAAGGTCAAGATGCTCCGAGGGAGAATGTATATCGTGCATATTAGGCCCTACGGAAATTATATCCATACCGCTCATCTTGCTCGACAGTATGCCGCACTCGAGTCCCGCGTGGATCACTCCCACCGAAAGCTCTTTCCCGAAAAGCTTTTTGTAAGCCTCCGCATATCTTTCGCGCAAGGGAGAGACGGGAGCGTATTCCCATCCCGGATAGCGCGAATAATTGCGGCAGTCGGCTCCCACAAGGCTTGAGATCGTATTCATCTCTCTGCAGGAAAGGTCGAGCTGCGCTTCAATAGAGGAGCGAGAGGACAAGGTAAGCTTGACCTTGCCGTCGGTCATATCGGCAACGCCGAGGTTGCGCGAATATTCCACCAAGCCCTCTATATCGTTGCTCATCTTCAACACTCCCGTCTTTACGGTAGTCAGAAAGGCAACTATCCTGCCCGTAGTGTCCTCGTCTATACATTTGTCGAAGCCATCGGCGTAGTCGACCTTGACGACCATTCCCTCGTCGTCACGCGAAAGCTCCTTTTTTATGCCCCAAACCTCTTCTGCAGCCGCAAGACTTGCCTCTCGGTGATTTTTAACGGCGATCGTAGCAAAGGCCTCTCTTGCGATAGCGTTGTCCTTGCCACCGCCCGAGAGAGAGACGAGAGAAAATCTCTCCTTTTCCCATATTGCGCCCAGGATTCTTCCAAGAGCGACTATAGCGTTGGTCTTACCCAGATGTATTTCGGCTCCCGAATGTCCGCCCGAAAGTCCCGTAACCGATATTTTGAGAAGCTCTGCGTCCTCGTCGATATCCTCGGCAGAATAAGCGAAATCGACCTCGGTACGACATCCGCCCGCGCAGCCCGCGGTTATCTGCCAATCCTCTTCGCTATCAAGATTTATCATTCTTTTTGCAGTTACGACCGAGCAATCAAAGCCCTTAGCTCCCGCAAGTCCCGTTTCCTCCTCTACGGTGAAAAGGCACTCGAGCTTCGGATGCTCATCGGTATCAAGCAGAGCGAGCATCATAGCCACGGCAATGCCGTTATCTCCTCCGAGAGTCGTGCCGTCAGCCCACAAAAAGCCGTCCTTGACCGAAAGCTTCAGTCCGTCCTTCAAAAAGTCGTGCTCTACATCTGCGTTCTTCTCGCAGACCATATCCATGTGTCCCTGAAGAAGCAGCGCAGGCTTGTCCTCATATCCTGCCGCCGCTTCCTTGCGAACGAAAACGTTTCCCGTTTCGTCACGGAAGGCAAAAAGTCCTCTGTCAGAAGCGTATTTCAAAACGTATTCCGCCACAGCCGTCTCGTTCCCCGAGCCGTGAGGAAGCGCGCATATATCCTCAAATATCTCAAAAACCTGTTTTGGCTCATAGCCGTGAACAATATATTCCATAACAGTCCTCCAAGTCAATTTCCGTCGTCGAAAGAGTATTTATTGAGAGTCTCGAGCTTTACGCCGATTCCCCTTGCCACGCAAGACTCGGGACTGTCGGCAACCATAGTCTTGATGCCCGTAACTCTCGTAATAAGCTTGTCCAGACCGCGAAGCAGACTTCCGCCGCCCGTAAGCACGATACCGTTGCGAAGAATATCTCCCACAAGCTCGGGAGGAGTGTTCTCGATTATCTCGCATATACCGTCGATAAGCGTGGTCATAGGCTCGTACGTCGCGCCTATCATCTCCTTTGACGACAGCGTGACCGTTTTGGGCATACCGCTCGACAGGTCTCTTCCCTTAACGTTGACGAGTCTCGCCTCTCCGTGCTCGTAAACGTTTCCTATCCTGATCTTTATATCCTCGGCAGTTCTTTCGCCTATAAGCATATTGTAATTATCGCGCACGTACTTGACGATAGCCTCGTCGAAGCTGTCTCCGCCGACCTTGACTGTTTTGGACACAACGATGCCTCCAAGAGAAAGCACCGCTATCTCGGTAACGCCGCCGCCAATATCAACGGTCATATTTCCTATAGCGGTTTTTACGTTAAGCCCCGCGCCAAGCGCCGCCGCTATGGGAGACTCTAAAAGATAGGTCTTTCTTGCGCCCGCTTCCTTCGCCGCGTCAAGCACGGCTCTCTGCTCCACCTCGGAAATACCCGCGGGAACGGTTATGACCACTCTCGGCGTGAAAAGCGCCTTTCCGCTGGCGCGTCTTATAAAATATTGGAGCATCTTGAGAGTGACCTCGTAATCGTTTACGATACCGTCCTTGAGAGGACGAAGGGCGACTATACCGTCGGGCGTTCTGCCCAACATCTCCTGCGCCTCACGGCCCACCTTGATAACTCTGTCGGTTGTCTTATCTATGGCGACGACGCTCGGCTCGCACATATCGACGCCGCGACCGCGCACGTACACCTGAACGGTTGCCGTACCCAGATCTATTCCTATATCACTACTGAAAAATATATTTTTAGACACCTATCCGTCCTCCGTAGCAGAGTCTTTACAATTTCACATTATAATTATACAACAGAAGCATCTTAAAGTCAATTATTTTTTATAAATATATGATTAATATTAAGAAAACAAAAAGTCGAAGAGCTTCGATTTTGGGCGAATTTTCGGATATATATCCGCCAAATGCGTCAAAAAATCAAGGCTCAACGACCTTTTTATCCTTTTTTGCCCTTCCCTCGGCTCTTGCAACGCAAGCCACCGCGATTTCTCCCGCGCCTGACTCCATCAAGAGCGAAGCGCCCTTTTTCAAGGTAGCGCCCGAGGTCATCACGTCATCGATAATAACAATGCTCCTGCCCGATATCACGTCCTCGAGCTTCTCCTCTTTAAAATATCTCGGAAATCCCGACAAGGACGAGTTCAGTACTATCGACCTCTCGGCGTTTCTCGCTCTGCCGTGTCGGTCGAGCTTCTTTTGCTCTTTGCCGTAAAACCGCGCAAAGAGAGGCAAGACCTCGCCGCCAAGCTCCCTCGCCACAGCTCTGCAAAGCTCTCTTCCCTGATCGAATCCGACTCTTGAAATGGCATTTCTCTTTCGTGGCACCCACGTAAAAATGCAATCGCTTGCCCGAACTCCCATTTTTCGCAGAGTCTTTTCCACCCGCCAAGAAAGCTCCTTAGCCATAAAAGTGAAAAGCTCCGTGTCTCGCACTCGCTTCATAGTTATCACGGCGTTGCTCTGCGCGTCGTGCTTTTCGGGATGATAGAAGCAGAGCGACGGTATATTCGGCTGTCTCTTCTTGAAGAATTCGGGAGCGCAAAGGCAATCGCAAGCCGTCTGAAAGCAGACGGGACAAGCTTGCGCCTTCGCCTCCTCCCAACCCTTGAGGCATTTATCGCAAAAGCATATATTTCCGTGCATCATCCCCTCGTTTTTCGCAAAGGGAGACAACCGCTCCTTACAAGAAGCGCACACGGGTATGAATATCAGGCGTTTTAAGGTTTTAAAACCCAAAGTTATAATATCAATCCCCATTATTTTGTGAAATATCAAGTCCTACGAAGAAATCGTCAAACGTACAGTTGTATATTTTCTTCAATTCAATAAGAACGCTTATTTTAACGTTCAATTCACCTGATTCGTATTTGGCGTAACAGCTTCTGGCAATATCACAGCCTCGTCGCTGCAATTCGGCGCAAAGCTTTTCTTGTGAAATGTCATACTTATCCCTCAACGCCCTTAAATTATCGCCTATTCTTCTGTCTCGTCTCAGTTTTTGTTCCATAATTTTCTCCTCGCCAATATTGACCAATATAGATACCAGCCAATATAATTGTATGGCAAAAACCAGAGTAATGTTGTCCGTTATATTGGTCGAATCGCTCGATAATGAAAATTTAACAAAATCATAACCACCCGTCAAACGGGTGGTTTGCACAAGGGCTAAAGGCCCAAAGCTACCGGCCAGCGACTCAAGTCGCTGGCTTTCACTTTGTTCAAGCCTATTGCCTTTGCCTCTTTTGCCGCCCTTAAAAGGGCGTTCGTATTACTTGCTACCCTTAAAAGGGTCTTCGTATTCCTTGACGCTTAATTTGTCCAAGGCGATATCGTGTTTTTCTTGGTCTTCTATGTACTTCCTTATGGTGCTTTCATTTAGTCCAACTGTCGATACATAGTATCCTTCGGCCCAAAAATGTCTGTTCCCAAATTTGTACTTCAAATTTGCATGCTTGTCAAACATCATTAATGCACTTTTTCCTTTTAAATATCCCATAAAACTTGACACACTCATTTTTGGTGGTATACTTAATAGCAGATGTACATGGTCTGGCATCATATGTCCTTCCAGTATTTCTACTCCTTTATATTTGCATAGTGTTCTTATTATTTCTTGCAAGTCGGCTCTGTACTGTCCGTATATTGCCTTTCTTCTGTACTTCGGTATGAACACTATGTGATATTTACACATCCATTTTGTGTGTGATAGACTATTTGTTTTATTTGCCATAAAAAGCTCCTTTCTTTTGTCT
>JAZSJO010000077.1:0-7543 GCA_045534365.1 Eubacteriales bacterium | reverse complement strand
ATAATTTTTTATTGCGAGAGAAATATAGATTGGTAAATTCAAATTTTGATTTATTGAACTGTTGTCGGTGTCTTTTTTGAAAGTTTTTACGTCGCTTTTTTCAAAAAGCGACCGCCAATCCAACGCGCGTAGCGTTGGTCGCCTCCGCAGAGGCGAAACTCCCCTTTTGGCACTTTTCTTTTGTTAGCTTTTCTTTTGCGCCTGCTTTGCCAAAAGAAAAGCGGAAAACGATTTAAATAAGCCTTTGTAACGAAAGGGGAACCCCCCACTTGTGCGGTGTTAACTTCGCCTTAGGCGAAGCACTCCCCACCGCAAACGGTCCCCCCCTCTGCCAAGCCAACGGCTTGGCATTCACCCTTCGGTGGCGCTTGGGAAGGATAAGGGGTATTTCGCCCGTTGCGACGGGCGACCGCCAAGCTCGGCGGCTCAGCCAAGCCTTTGAAAAGGCTTGAGCGAAACTTTCAAAAAAGATATCGTCAACAGTTCGACAAATCAAAATTTGAAATATTCAAGTCAAAATCGCGTCTTGTTGCATAGAATGTATAGAAAAAGACCAGAAAGGGAGAATTTCTATGCAACACAAATATTTCGCCGCTTCAAATTCGGCTGACGGATTTAAAAGCTATTTTTACGAAATATTCGGGCGAGCGGACAGAGTTTACATAATCAAGGGCGGCCCCGGGACGGGAAAATCAAGCTTTATGAGGCGGTGCGCAAAAAAGGCAGAGAAGAATGGAGAGACGGTTGAGTATTATTATTGCTCGTCCGATCCCGAATCGCTCGACGGAGTGCTTATTTATTCCCAAAAAGGAGCGATCGGTATTCTTGACGGTACCGCTCCCCACGTCTGCGAGCCCGAGCTTGCGGGGGCAAGGGAAGAGCTGATAAATCTCGGAAGCTTTTGGGACGGCGAGCTTCTCCGCAAACAGAAAAACGAGATAGCCTCCCTGACGCGCAAAAAAAGCGCGGCCTTCAAGCGAGCCTACAAATATCTCCGCTCCTGCGGTAATCTGCGGGCGGTTACAGATTCCTTGATAGAGGATTGCATTGATTTTGAAAAGCTGAAAGCGGCGGCGGCGAGACTTGCAAAGACCTTATCCGAGAAGCAGAAGGGCGAGCGCTTTTCATACCTGCCCGCGATACGCAACGGAATCTCTATGAGCGGTCTTGCCTCCTTCGACAGCTTTGAACAGAGTGCCGACAAGCTTTATTTAGTAGGCGACGCGTATGGAGTGGGGAATATATTTCTCGATTGCTTGTGGGAGGAGCTGAGTAAGACGCGCGTCAGCGCGCGGGTGTCCTACGATCCCGTATGCCCGAGGCATATCGACGGAATATTTGTTGAAGATGATTTTACTGCCGTGCTGTTGTCGCGTGGTGTGGATATCAATACCGCCGACGCCGAAAAGCTCGTTAATCCCAAACGGTTTATATTGCCCGAAAAGGTCAGGGCGGTCAGGGGAGAGATGAGATATGCTTTGAAGCTCTACGAGGGTTGCCTTGAAGGGGCATTACACGCCCTGTCGGACGCAAAGGTCTATCATTTTTTGCTTGAGGATATATACAAGAACGCAATGGATTTTACCGCACTGACAAAATATACCGATGAGTTTTTGAATAAGGCGGGATTTTGAACAAATAGCCACCGATATATACCCCATCCGAGGAATATTGACAAATGTACGTATACAAAAAACGCCACCTTAGACTTTCATCTAAGATGGCGATTTTTGTTCGTATCAGAGCGAAAACTTTACGGCTAAGCCGTCGCTGAAAAAGTAGGTGTTCGTCTGAGTAGCGTTTGGTGGAGGTGAGGGGAATCGAACCCCTGTCCGAAAACCTCTTGATATAACTTTCTCCGGGTGCAGGACGTCTTTTGATCTTTTCCTTAGCCGCGCCGACGTTCAGGCTCGGTCAAGAAGCAACCGTTTTGTGCATGATCGGCTCAACGGTAAACCACCGATGCATGTTCACCACTAAAATGACGCTCAGTCTCGACTCGTGGTCCTGCCGAGAGGAACGGGCGACCCGCAGGCCGCGGCACTGCCATCGTCAGCTCCTTACGGAGCGACGATTAGGCAGCCATAGCAACAGTATTGTTGTCGTTTATTTTTTAAGTTTGAGCAGTTGAAGAGATTACTCGGCTCTACCCGCTTATCATACCTCAAAATCCCCGTCGAAACCTTTACACCCCCATTGGCGAAAACGCAAGTCGTTTTCGCAGTGATGTTTCAAATCGCGGGGGCGATTTGAAGTGATGTTCTCGCTTCGCGCGAGTGAAATTGTGCTTCGCGCAGTGAAATTTTTCATTTCGTAAAAAGTGCTGTGAGCCTGCGAGCAGCAAGGTTCTGCGTAGCAGGTTCTTATATACTTTGCTTGCGCAAAGCGTTAATGGACTTTCATTCTTCTCTCGATCTCTCGGTCTGCATCGTGCTTTGCGATCGAATCGCGCTTGTCGTAGAGCTTTTTGCCTCGGCAAAGTCCGACCTCGACCTTAACTCTTGAGCCTGAAAAATAGAGAGAGAGGGGAATAAGAGACACGCCCTTTTGCGCCACGAGACCGTGAAGCTTCATTATCTCGCGCTTATGCATCAGCAATCTGCGCTTGCGAAGGGGATCGCGATTGAAGATATTACCGTGCTCGTAAGGAGAGACGTGCATACCGATGACGAAAAGCTCGCCGTCCTTTACGTCGATATAGGAATCCTTCAGATTTACCGTACCCGCGCGGATGCTTTTGACCTCGGTGCCGAAAAGCTCGATGCCCGCTTCGTATTTTTCGTCCACGAAATAATCGTGGTAGGCTTTTTTGTTCTGCGCGATTATTTTGTTGCCGCCGCTTTTCTTTTCAGCCAAATCGGACACCTCACTTTCATTATTTTTATGCGCGAAGATTATTATACTATATTTTTTTTTGATTGTCAAGAGGAATCGTGTCGAATCAAGAGAGGGAAGCAAAAAAGCTTCCCACGATTTGTATTTTATTATAATAAAGTAGAGATCAGCTCGCCGTAGTCCTTTGAGGAGAGATATGCGGGAGGGACGTCGAAGACGGTCTTGCAGCCTGTCATACCCTCATTCTTCATTTTCGCAACGGCGCGCGCGTAAGCGACGATGACCGACGCGGTAAATTCGGGGTTTGAATCAAGCTTTAAGCTGTATTCGATAATATGGTTGTTTTCAAGTTCTGCACCCGTTCTGCCGCTTCTGATAACGAAGCCGCCGTGGGGAATGCCCGAATGGTCGCGCTTGAGCTCTTCCATAGATATAAAATGAACGGTCGTGTCGTAGTCGGCAAAGTAGTTGGGCATTTCCTTTATCTCTTTTTCGATACGAGCCTTGTCTGCGCCGTCCCCTGCTACCACGAAGCACTCTCTTACGTGCTTTTCTCTCGTGGTAAGCTCGGGATTCTTGCCGCTTCTGACCGCTTCGAGCGCGCTCTCTATGGGGATCGTGTATTGCTTTGCGTCGAGCACTCCGTCGATGCGTCTTATAGCGTCGGAGTGTCCCTGACTTACGCCCTTGCCCCAGAAGGTATAATCCTTGCCGTCGGGAAGGATCGCGCCTGCGATAAGGCGGTTGAGCGAGAACATACCGGGATCCCAGCCAACGGAGATCATCGCCACGTTTCCGCCTTCTCTTGCCGCCTTGTTTACATTTGCAAAATGCTCGGGGATACGGGCGTGTGTGTCAAAGCTGTCGATCACCGAAAAATGCTTTGCCAGAGCGGGAGTTTGAGTGGGGAGGTCGGTAGCGCTTCCTCCGCAGATTATCATAACGTCTATATCGTTTTTGTATTTTTCAACGTCAGCCGCCGAGTAGACGGGAACGTCTGCGTTTGCTATTTTAAGGGTGGCGGGGTCTCGTCTGGTAAAGACGGCGGCAAGTGTCATGTCGTCGTTTTGGCGGATCGCGTTTTCGACGCCTCGTCCGAGATTTCCGTAACCGTAGATTCCAATTCTTGTTTGCATAAATGCACCGACCTTTCGTTTTGGGTGTTTGCTTGTACTTAAATAATGAATACTTTTTTAGTATATCACAAATCTCTTGTGTTTTCAAGAGCTTTACTGAGATTTTTTCGGCGTTTTATAATTGAAAGGGGTAAGCGTGCGCTCGCATTCGATCTTAAATCTAAGAGGCGTCGGTCGAACGTGATCTTTTTGCTTTTTTGTATTGGAAAAAACTGTAAGAACTTGAAAAGAATTGTAAATCGAGGTCTAATGCGGATATTTCGGGGCTGAATTAAGTAAAATGAGACAAAAAAGATAGGAATTTATTTAAAAAACTGAACGATTTTTTAAAAAAACTTTAAAATTCCTCTTGATTAATTTCGATTTGTATATTATAATAAAAACATCCCGAGTGGTGAATTGTGGTGACAAAGTGGTTCAAAGTGTGGAGTTTTTATTGAGTCTCTTTCTCCCGATTCACCACGGGATAGGACGGTTTTTAATTGCGGTCGGCCAAAATGGCGTCTCGCAGTTATTTTTTTCAAAATTACCGTTTTAAATCGCGCGAAATTTTTCTGAAAGGAGGTACTCGTATGTTCACAGGCACGTATGAACACAGCGTCGACGCGAAAAACAGAATATTCGTTCCCGCAAAGTTCAGAGAAGAGCTTGGAGGGACCTTTATCGTGGCAAGAGATATCCGAAAGCCGATCCTCAAAATGTATTCGCTTGCGGGTTGGGAGGAATATATCGCTCCTATTATGACGCAGGAGAGAAAGGTCGCCGAGAAAGCATTGAGATACCTTCACAGAAACGCGGCTCAGGTAAGCCCCGATTCGCAGGGAAGAGTGCTTCTTCCCAAGGAGCTTCTTGATTACGCGAAAATCGTCAAGGATGCGTTTATCGTTGGCTGTAGCGGATACGCTGAGATGTGGTCTGCCGAGCTTTACGAGGCGGAGATCGAGCAAGAAGACGTGGCTGAGATCTGCGCAGAGCTTGAGCAGTTCGGACTCTGAGGTGACGTATGGGCGAAAAGATAAATTTCTCTCACCGCTCGGTATTGCTTGACGAGTGCATAGAGTCGCTCGATATAAAGCCCGACGGTATATACGTTGACGGCACCTGCGGTGGAGGAGGGCACTCTCTTGAAATAGTCAAGAGGCTTGACAAGGGAGGGAGACTTATCGCCATCGATCAGGACGACGCGGCTATAGCGGCGGCGACCGAAAGGCTTCGCGACTACGCTGACAGAGTTACCTTTGTAAGAAACAACTTTTCCTCTGTATCCGACGTGTGCGAGATGCTGGGAGTTGATAAAATAGACGGAATTTTACTCGACCTCGGTGTCTCGTCTTATCAGCTTGACACCGCAGAGCGAGGCTTTACGCACAATACCGACGCTCCTCTGGATATGAGAATGGATCGTCGGCGTGAGCTTGACGCTTACACGGTCGTAAATACCTACAGCTTTGATGCGCTCAAAAAGGTCATTTACGACTACGGTGAGGAAAGATTTGCGCCCAAGATCGCTTCCGCGATAGTCAGGGAGCGCGAGAAAAACGAGATAAAGACCACGGGACAGCTCGTGGATATTATAAAGGGCGCGATACCGCCCGCGGCAAGAGAGGGTGGACATCATCCTGCCAAAAGAACCTTTCAGGCGATAAGGATAGAGGTCAACGGAGAGCTTAACGTTATAGAGCCCGCTATCCGCTCTGCCTGTGATCTTTTGGGAGAGGGAGGAAGGATCGCTATAATCACCTTCCATTCTCTTGAGGACAGGATAGTCAAACAGACCTATCTTGATCTTGCAAGCGGATGCAATTGCCCCAAAAGCCTTCCCGTTTGCGTGTGCGGAAGGAAGCCGCGCGTCAAGGTCTTGACAAGAAAACCTATATTGCCCTCCGACGCTGAGGTCGAGAGCAATCCCCGCTCAAGAAGCGCAAAGCTTCGCGTTGCGGAAAAAATCTGAAAACGGAGGTCGCGATGAAAAGAGAAGAAGCGAGAGTGGTTGCCGCCACTGCCGAGCCTATGACGGGTAGCCCGTCGGGAAGATTCGGTGGAGCGGATATCAGCGCTCTGTATATTGATATGCTCTGCGAAAGATTCAAAAATCGCGGCATCAAAACAGGCGTCGCTGACGCTAAGAGAAGCGCGGAGATAAAAAAGAGCGCGCGTATGCTCGGGATAGACGTTGGAGAAAAAAAGGTCGATCACGAGAATTACAAAACTATGAAGATAGACGGCAGATCATATATGAGTCACGATGATTTTGCCGCGTATTATAAGGATCTGCGAGGCTACAAGCTGCCGAAATTTTACTCTCGCGCGGAATCGGAGTATAAAGAGGCAGAGGCGGATGCAAGTGTTGTGCAGGAATCGGGTAAACCGCCAAAAAAAGCTCTGTGGCTTGCCATAATAAAACGCGTTAAGCATCTTGTCAAAGAATTTTTCTCCGAGTTCGTGGTCGCTGAGTACCGTCAGCAGGCAGACGAGGTCAGAGAAGGGAAAAAGACGAGATTGCCGCGCGGCTTTCTGACTGTATGCGCGGTAGTGACGCTGTCTCTGCTGATGATCGTGTGCAGCTCCGTTATGGTAAGCCGAGCCTTGCGAGAGGTCAGTATTCTTGAAAACAGGATCGAGAGGCTTGAGGATATCAGAGACGACCTTGAGACCGACCTTGAGGTGAAAAACAATATGCTTTTCATCAAGACGAAGGCGGTGGAGGAATACGGAATGATAAGCGGTGACTACGCTGCCTCGCGTTACATTGACCTTACGGAAGGCGAAAAGATCGAAATCTACGAGAAGGAGACGGCAGAAGAGTCGCTTCTGTCACAGCTTTTGCGAGCCGTAGGGCTTAAGAAAGACTAACCTTGAAATAGCGACGCGGAACGGGTCTGTAACCGTATGATGCGTCGCTATTTTCATAAAATGCCGAAAGGTCGCGTTCTGTCGTTTTATGCTTCGGGGCATACTTTTTCGGGGACAGGCATATATTTGTTTGGAAAATAAAATTTGAGTGTCATAAAAATAATTCAAGGAGGCTGTATGGAGGGCGGAACACCAAGCACTAAGGTGAGAAAAAGAGCGGGAATAATCTGCATCGTGATGACGGTGCTTTTCGTTGCGCTTTCTTTGAGGATCCTTTTTATACAGACCACTAAATTTGACGAGTACGAGCAGAAGGTCATCGACCAGATGACGCAGGAGACTACCGTCAGCGCGGACAGAGGCAATATATACGACACTAACGGAATAATTATTGCCACCAATATAACCACGTACCGACTTTTCCTTGATCCCGCGGCGATCATGAGACAGAGCGAGGAGGATGGCAAGGATTACGCCGATATTATCGCTCGCGGAGTTGCCGCGATAGACACTCTCGGACTCACCTATGACGACGTAATAAAGCAATCGGGATACACGAAATACCGCGATAGGACTCTCGCAAGGCATATTTCCGAGGAGCAGGCTGACGAGGTCAGAGAATTTCTTGAGGTGAGCGAGCTTGACGACAAGGCTCTGCTTCATCTTCAGGCGACCAGCAAAAGATATTATCCCTACGACTCACTTGCCTGCCACGTGCT
>JAZSJO010000114.1:0-4938 GCA_045534365.1 Eubacteriales bacterium | reverse complement strand
CGTAGTTCCCAAGAACTTCAACCCCGCAGTTGAAAAGGGTCTTCTCGAGGGTATGGTCAAGGGTGTAGCAGACTTCCCGATGACCTATCTCGCAGCAGACCTCCACGACGGCTCTTACCACCCCGTTGACTCGGATGAAATGTCCTTCAAGACCGCTGCTATCATGGCGTACAAGCAGTGCCTCGAGCAGGCAGCTCCCGTTCTTATGGAGCCGATCGGCGATCTTGATATCACCGTTCCCGAGGACCTTGTCGGTGACGTTATGGGTGACCTTAATAAGCGTCGCGCGGCAGTTATGGGTATGGATGCGGTTGAAGGCAGACCCGGATACACCACCGTTCACGCAATGGCTCCCAAGAGCGAGATTGCAGATTACCCGATCGTTCTCCGCGCTATGACGCAGGGACGCGGATTCTTCGAGTATAACGTAACAGGCTACGACACCGTTCCTCAGAACGTTGCGCAGAAGGTGACCGCAAAAGCATAAATTTTTATTATTTTTGAGTTAGTACTTATATTTTAAAAAAAATATAAAAAATACTATTGACAGTTTGCTTCTGTGGTGATATAATTTTTACATCATCACAGAAGCATTCTGCTTTTTTAGGAGGAAAAACGATGAAAAAACTTACTGTTTTGGTTGCACTTCTTATGTGCATTACGATCGGCGGCGTTTACGCGACTTGGACCTATTCCGGCTCCAGCATTACTCCCCTTACCGGTGTTTCCGCACCTAAAGAAATGGGTGAGGTTGAATTTTTCGGTTCTTCCGGCGGATATCACGCGGATTCTAACAGCCTTAAGCTTGTGATTGAGCCTAAAGATGGCACGCTTAATACGGAACTGACCTTTATGGGATCGCTTGTTATAAAGTTTACCCCTTCGTCTGATATTTCCGACGGGCCTCTTAACAAAGCGCTTAATGCCGTTATAACGATTTCGGGTATCGATCTTGAAACAACAAAGTACGGTGATACTCAGATATTCACACTCGATCCCGATTTCAAAATTCAGTTGAACAGCGATTCTTGGACTCAGCAGGAGGATGGAAATTATTATTACACGCTTGAAGCTTCCGCTCTTGCTGAAGCGATCAGCATGGCTGAGTTCACCCTTACCTCGTATGATGACTTTTTAGATTTCCAGGGTAAGCAGGCGAGCGCATTGTTTAAGATAAATATTAATCCCGGCGCTTGATCGACTAAAGCTTATATTGAGATACTGAATTTTAAATAAAACATATAATCCCATGTGGAAGCATGGGATTATGTCGTTGAATGGGAAAGAAAAATGACAGGATTTGACACTTACGTTTTTATACTGTGCTTTATAGTTTTTTCCGTTTTAACAGCAATATCTTGCGTTATGATAATCTATTTTATCAAGACGTCTGTTAAGATGATTGAGCACGGCCTTGAGGACGAGAAGATTAAAATCGAATATTATAAGGAACAAAAAATAAAGCCTGCTGAAAAGATTTTGTGTAAAATTGCGTCAGGTCTTATTTTTGCTGTCATTCTTATAGCATTTATCATTTCTCTTTGCGTTCAGCTATCCGGAGATACGGTTAAAGGGAATATCCCTACTCCGCAGATAGTTCTGAGCGATTCAATGCAATATAAGCACGAGGATAATACGTATCTTACGGAAAATTCCTTGGACGATCAGTTCGCTACCTTCGATCTGATATTTACGCGCAAATTGCCCGGTGAATTTGAGCTTGAGCTTTACGATATCGTAGTTTATGAATATCGTGACCAGCTTATAATTCATCGTATAATAGGAATAGAAGAGCCTAACGAAAAGCATCCCGACCAACGTCAGTTTTTGCTTCGTGGAGATTCAGTCAAATACTCCGACGAATTTCCCGTGCTTTACGAGCAGATGCGCGCTATTTATGAGGGCGAAAGAATTCCATTTGTTGGAAGCTTCTTCTCGTTTATGCAGTCTCCCGCGGGATACCTTTGCATAATTTTGCTTGTTTTTGCTATGGTAGTTACTCCTATTGCGGAGAAAAAGCTTGAGAAGATCAAGAGAGACAGACTTGTCAAGATCGGCGTGATACGCGACGATGAAGACGGTCAAGATCAATACGGCAACGGAGAAGACACAGATCTGTCTTCCGATAAAACGTCGGAGGTGTAGATATGAGAGCACGCTTAAGGCTACTTATAGTAATTATGATTTTGCTCTGCCTGACGGTATCGGGAGTTTCTGCCCAATGGGTATATCGTCATGATCCTGAGCCGTTGGAAATTACGGTAGAGCACTCGATGGGACACTTTACATACCCTCCGTTCTATATAACAAGCATCAGAGTTGTAGGCGGAGATTATTCGAACGCTACGTTTACAAAGACAGGCGACACCAATATTGAGGGCGATATTACCTTGAATAAAAATACCTCTTCTACCGTTGTTGTTGAGGTTACCTTCTACAACGGTTCGGACGTAAGCTACTATTATAATGAAACCGAGACCGTATCTACCGATAACGATAGGATAATATACGAAGTATCGGGAATTGAACAAAAAGAAGAGATACCATCGAAGACGTATAAGACTCTGACGGTTACGTTTAGCTTCAGTGGAAACAATACGTCAAAAACCGATCTTCTCAGCGAGTTGCATTTTAATTTCGTTGTTGACAAGGATTCTATCGGTGTTATTGCGGCGCAGACTGCCGTTACAAGATTTGCCGATATTCTTAACGACGTTGTTTTTGAAGATTCCTATCAGACGCTTGAGAACTATATGAATGATCGCGGAAGTAACGCCTCTACGGTGTCTTACGTAGGTAACGTTGCGGGCGCAAACAATGCCGATTCGCAGTTTATCCAGCAGTTGTTTACAAATGAATTTTTGAATATGGACCTTGACGGTGACGGTAAGTCTGAGCCTATTACACTTATGATCAAGAGAGAGAATCTTGACGGCAATACAAATACGGGAGACTCTTATGCTTATAGCGGATTGTTTGGCAGAGAGCAGAACGTATACGGCGCTGAAATGACGATCTATATCACGTCTGAGGGCTTTGGCAATAATACGTTGGTGGTTTATGCTGCTGCGTTTACCAAGATCAACGGTAATGATGAATGGATACAGGTAGTGCCTCTGACGAAGGGAACGGCGACGGCTAATAACTATAGTACCGGTTCTTTCGGCACGGACAATTCCTTTAATACTGACACTTGGAAGTCCAATGATGGAAACACTATCGATACGCTTGTTAAAAACGCTATAGCTGAAATAAACTGAATAAATATGTCCTGAAGGACGATCTTATAAAAACAAGACAGAGCTGCTCTGAAAAGAACGGCTCTGCCTTTTTTTTATTTGATATTTTGAGGAGCTTTGATCTTGATCGCGGTAAGGTTACTTTTCATTACCAAACGGCGTAAGAGCTTATTATACATAAAAGGACGCTTTACGCAACGCATTTTTACCTTGCGGATAAGCTTTTGCGTCTTTTTGTTGTAGCAACGGTGGATCGCGGACGGATCTTCTGGAGATTTTCCGTTGAGCGCGTCCGCCAGCGCTTCTCCGCTGTATAATGCGTAGCTTATGCCCTCAAAGGAGCTTGGACTTATAAATCCTGCCGCCTCTCCGATGAGAAAGGCTCCTTTTACTCCTCTGAATACGCCTCTGTTGAAACGGGGGCGCGAAACGAGGCAAGCCTCGGTCTTTTTTGGCTCGTTGAATATCTCTTTTGAGACAAATCCCTGCTCTATAAGCTTTTTCTTTTGCTCCTCAAAGGCTTCGCGACAATTTTTGACGTCAAACGCACCGCCGAAGATAAGCATACCGTCCTTGAAGAATATCCAAGAACAGCCCGAAGAGGTGTCGTTGTCAAAAATGCAGGAATAATAAGGGTTGGTTTCTTTCGCGGGAAACCATTGTTGGATAGCTACGTATTTTTGAAGCCGCTTTTGACGGAAAAGCGACAGACGCACGTTGCTTGACGCGCCGTCAGCTCCGACGATATATCTGCAATTAAATTTCTCGCCGCTCACAAGCTCGGCTTCATATCCGCCGTCGATCCTTCTCACACTTTTACATCTTCCCGATATTCTGTCTACGTCGTTGGGTATGAGAGTGCGGAAAAAGTCGTCAAGCTTTTTGCGGTCTGCGTTCATATAACTGCGTCGGTAATTGCGCGTAAGACGGTTTGAAAGGTCTATGGTGCGTACTGAAAAAAGCTGAGGGGAGACAAGGATATCTTTGGGCAGACAAATATCGTAACGCGCTAAAATGTCCTGCGCGTCGGGAGAGATAAGTCCTCCGCAGACCTTATCGTGACCGTCAGAGCCGTCGATCATCAAGGTCTTATATTTTTTTGTGTCCAGAAGTCGCGCAAGATTTGCTCCCGCAGGCCCCGCGCCGACTATAATTATGTCATATTCCTTTAGCATACCTACCTCCGCCTGTTTTATAATTTAATTATACTATGTTCGGCTTTGCTTGTCAACCGGGTGATAAATTGCAGTTTAGCGAACTCTTGGCGATATCTTTTTTGAAAGTTTCGCTCAAGCCTTTTCAAAGGCTTGGCTGAGCCGCCGAGCTCGGCAGTCGCCCTCCGCAGAGGGCGAAATACCCCTATCCTTCCAAAGTGCCACCGAAGGGTGAATGCCAAGCCGTTGGCTTGGCAGAGGGGAACCGCACAAGTGGGGGGGTCCCCTTTCATTACAAAGGCTTATCTTATTCGTTTGTCCGCTTTTCTTTTGGCGAAGTAGGCGCAAAAGAAAAGCTAACAAAAGAAAAGTGCCAAAAAGAGAGTTTCGTCGCGTGCGCGCGACGACCAACGCTACGCGCGTTGGATTGGCGGTCGCTTTTTGAAAAAAGCGACGTAAAAACTTTCAAAAAAGACACCGACAACAGTTCAATAAATCAAAATTTGAATTTACCAATCTATATTTCTCTCGCAATAAAAAATTAT
>JAZSJO010000081.1:0-3291 GCA_045534365.1 Eubacteriales bacterium | reverse complement strand
AACTCCTTGGCTCACAGAACGACATGGCTACGATCCGACTTAATGAAAATATCGTTTTGACATGTTACAATTGCACGAGGTTTAACTATGATTTACTTAATGCGGCATGGTGCCGACCCATCCGACCGCTTTGGCGGATGGAGTACATACGGACTTACAGAAAAAGGCAGAGAGCAAGTTAAAAGTGCAACGAGCAGTTTGTGTAACAAAGGTATTACAAAAATATACTCCAGCGATTTGGTAAGAGCAAAAGAAACTGCTGAAATTGTTGCAAATGCACTTTCTTTGGAAATCACTTACTTACCTCAATTTCGTGAATCCAATAACGGATTATTGGCGGGTATGCTTAAATCAGAAGCTGTCGAAAAATACCCAGGAGTATATTGGAATGCACTTGGTTGGGCAGAAACATGGCCAGGGGGTGAAAGCCCTGAGCAATTTTTTCATCGTATTCAATGTGCATGGTATGAATTCAAAGAACAAGTTGGAAAAAACAACGTACTGCTTGTATCTCATGGGGGCGTAATGAATATAATATTGTGTTTAGAAAACGGAATACCATATACGAATAAAGAAACACACTTTCAAATTAAGGATGCAGAAATCGTACAGATAGATAATTAAATTTCAATTTATCAAACAGCAAACCCCGACAGACACTTAATAATCTGTCGGGGCTACTTATTTGTTTACTGCGGATCAAATATTAACAAACCAACTTATGATTACTCCAATAAGGACATCGCCCCTTGTGACAGCCTTTTCGTTTTAATCCTCAAATCTTATCGTCTGACCGAGTCTGTCGGACTCAAAGCAAGCCTCCATAATTCTCATAACTCGTCTCATTTGTGGGTGAGTGACGAGCTGTGTCGCCTCACCGTCGATAGCGAGGCAGAAATTGCGATAATAATCATGAACGTCGCTTGCGGGCTTTTCAAGTTCGTATTCGTCCATAGTTACGCTATCGCGGGGCGCCATAGTCTTGGTAAGACCTGCTGCGGTCTCAACGGGTATGACATCACTCTCGTGCCAATATTTGCACTTGGCAACTCTGCATTTTTCACGCCAATCGGTGATGATAGCCGAGCCCTTCTCCGCTCTCATATAAAAACGGGGCATTGCGATGAAGTTATACGTGCCGACCTCGATATACGCGCTCTTTCCGCCCTCAAAATAGATAGTAAGCTTAAAGCCGTCGTCGACCTCCTCGTTCGTGATGTGGTCGAATACGCAATTTATTCTGTCTATCTTTTTATCAAATATCTGCAAGAGCTGATCGATAAGGTGAACGCCCCAGTCAAGCAGCATTCCGCCTCCGTGCTCCTTCTCGCCTCTCCAATCGCTCGGAATTCCGCGGCTTCCGTGGATGCGGGATTCGATATTGATAACGCTACCAAGCTCTCCGCTCTCCTTTATCTGCTTCATAGCAAGGAAATCAACGTCAAATCGTCTGTTCTGATGCACAGAAAAGACCTTTCCGTTATTTTCCGCCGCTTTTATCATTTGGTTAAGCTCGTCGGAATTCATAGCAACGGGCTTTTCGCAGATAACGTTCTTACCCGCCTCAAGAGCCTTGACGACTACCTCCATATGTGAATCGTTGGGAATAGCGACAGTTATTACATCAACCTTTTCATCGGCAAGGACAGCCTCAAGAGAATCGTAAGCAAAAATGCCTCTCTCGCGAGCAAGAGCGCACCTCTCGGGCTTTATATCGTAGATGCCCGCAAGCTCTACAACGTCGCTCTTTTGAGCGTGCTGGGTATGCCAAACGCCCATTCCGCCATATCCGACTACAACAAGATTTTTTTTCACAACAAACTCCTCTCTCCGCAAAAATCTGCGGCGTATAAGCTTTATTGGTTTTATTTTAGCATAAAAATCACCCGTATCAACAAAAAACACAAAAAGAGCAACTTTTGTCTTACTTTCAACAACATTAGACGACATTTTCGAATTCAATCATCGAATAAATGCAACATTTGTCTCAAAAATATCATTTGCTTCCATATTTTTTACTTTTACGAAAAGCCCTTGACGCTTAAATCTTCAACTATTGACAAAAATATAAAATAGTTGTATAATGTATGTGTGAAAATTTGTTTTTTTCGGAGGAGAAAATAATGAATGACGTTGTAAAGCAGCTTTCAAGAATCGGCATAGTCCCAGTTATTAAAATCGATAACTCCGCTGACGCAAAGCCCCTTGCAAAGGCACTTATCGACGGCGGTCTTCCCTGCGCTGAGGTAACATTCCGTACCGCTTGCGCTAAAGAGACAATTTCGATAATATCCAAAGAATATCCCGAAATGATAGTCGGTGCGGGAACCGTGCTTACCAAGGCGCAGGTCGACGACGCTATCGAAGCGGGCGCAAAGTTTATCGTAAGCCCCGGATTTAACCCCGAGATAGTAAAATACTGTCAGAGCAAGGGTTGTCCCATCGTTCCCGGCATCAACAATCCTTCCGGTATTGAAGCGGCACTTGAGCTCGGTCTCGATACCGTTAAGTTCTTCCCCGCAGAGCAGTCTGGTGGTCTTGCAATGATAAAGGCAATGTCCGCTCCGTACGGTAACGTTAAGTTTATGCCCACCGGTGGAGTAACTCCCGCAAACGTTAACGATTATCTCTCCTTCAACAAGATAGTTTGCTGCGGCGGCTCGTGGATGGTCAAGCCCGAGATGATCACGGCAGGCGATTTCGAGGGTATCAGGAAGCTCGTTCGCGAGGCGGTAGACACTATGCTCGGCTTCAAGTTCCGTCATATCGGCATCAACCCCTGCAACGACACCTCGGCAGGCGCGGCAGAGACTCTTAACAAGTATTTCTCCTTCGACGCAAAGGTCGGCTCCAAGTCTATCTTCTCAAGCCCTGAGTTCGAGCTTATGAACGAAAAGGGTCCCGGCACACACGGTCATATCGCGATCGAGACCAAGAACGTTGACCGTGCGGTTTATCACCTTGAGCGCCGCGGCGTCAAGTTCGATTACTCCACCGCTACCTACGACGACAAGGGTAATATGAAGTTCATCTATCTCGCAGACGAGATAAACGGATTTGCATACCATCTTGTAAAATAATCATTTGAAAGGAATAATATAATCATGGCAAAGATAATTACATTCGGCGAGCTTATGCTCCGTCTTCAGCCCTACAACTACGAGAGATTCGTTCAGTGCGACCACGTTGAGTTCACCTTCGGCGGCGGCGAGGCTAACGTTGCGGTCTCCCTCGCGAACTACGGCATGGACGTAGCATACGTAACCAAGCTCCCCACTCACGCTATCGGTC
>JAZSJO010000140.1:0-7166 GCA_045534365.1 Eubacteriales bacterium | reverse complement strand
CCAACAGTTCGACAAATCAAAATTTGAAGCAGACTTCACCATCGGGGGATAAATGCCAAATCTAATTAAATAACGCGCGAGATATGGAGTTCTTTTGGTTACTTTTCTTGCAAGAAAAGTAACCGACAAATCAAAATTTTAAATCACAAAAAAACGACAAGGAGCAACGCTATGATGCGAATAATTACGGGCAGAGCCCGCGGAATAAAGCTGAATACCCTTGAGGGAGAAAACACCCGCCCCACGAGCGAGAGAGCGAAGGAAGCCGTCTTCTCGATGCTCCAATTCGATATCGAGGGCAGAGAGGTGCTTGACCTTTTCGCAGGCTCGGGACAGATGGGACTCGAGGCGGTCTCAAGAGGCGCGAAAAACGCCGTTTTCGTAGACAGGGCAAAGGAAGCGGCGGCAATAATAACCAAAAATATCGAAAAGACGCGTCTTTCGGACGACTGCCGCGTCTTCTGCTCCGACGTTGCCGATTTTATCAGAGTCTCGCGTGGGAAAAGAAGATTCGATATAGTTTTTATCGATCCGCCCTACGCCCTCCGCGCCGTCGCGCCCACTCTGAAGGCGCTTCTTGACGCGGATATGCTCAAGCCCACATCGATAGTCGTGTGCGAGAGCGAGGAAGAGGATATTTTCGAATCCGACTCGTCGCTCGCGGAAAAATTTGAAGTAATAAAGCGCGCGAAATACGGAGTCGCGCATATAACGATAATCAAGCCTGTTATTTGATATGGAGGAAAAAATGAAGATCGCGCTGATCCCCGGAAGCTTTGACCCTATAACGCTCGGTCACGTAAATATGATCGAACGCGCGGCAAGGACGTTCGATAAGGTCTACGTTGCCGTTATGAACAACGATTCGTCAAAATACGCCGCAGATCTCTCCTCGAAGACCTATATGTTCGATATGGAGGAAAGACTCCATATGGTAAGGCTTTCGACGGCTCATATCGGGGGCGTCGAGGTCATAGGAAGGAGCGGAATATTGCTTATCGACCTTTTCGACGAGCTGAACGCCACCGCCATAGTCAAGGGTGTGCGTACCGAAAAGGACTTTGAATACGAGATGATACACGCAAAATGGAACAAAGAGCATAACGAGCGCGCCGAAACGCTGTTTTTGCCCGCCGACGAGAGATTTGGCGACCTGAGCTCGACTCTCGTGCGTGAGGCGATACTCTCGAAAGATTTCGACGCCCTTGTCGGTAAAGTTTCGCCCGAGGTCATAAAATATCTGAAAAATTGACAAAATCTTAATGTTTATTTAACATTGTTATTATAGTATAATATTAACGGCGGTATCTCCGCAAATACATAACAGATTGGAGACTAAAATGTCAACAAAGAAAAATCTTTTGGCGAATATTATCATTTCGCTCATTATCGGCGCGCTTCTCGGAGCGCTCATCATCGTTCTTTCCTCGGTTCTTGACTTTTCCGACCTGCTCAAATGGGGCTTGATAATCGTCGGTGTTATTACTATCATCAGTAATATCCCTTCGCTCGTAAACGGAATTCTGAATATCACAAAGGCGTCGGGCATCATCGATCTTATCTTTGCCGCAATCGGTATCGCTCTCGGCTGTATGATGATATTTATGCAGGGAACCGTCATCACGGTCATCGTTTCGGTCTATCTTATCGCTTTCCCCATCGTGAGAATAGTTCTCGCGGGCGGCGAGGGCTGGAAGGATCAGATAAAGAAGGAGTGGATAAGAATTCTTATCGGCGCGCTCCTGCTGGCGTTCCTTCCCGCGCTTACAAACGCTGCGAACGACGCATTTTCCATCATCCTCCTTATCGCAGGCTGGGCGGTCATCGGTATTTCGGCGCTTCTCTTCGCGCTTTCTCTCGTTTCCTATATCAAGGCGGTCAAGAAGGTAGAGGCGGCAGAGCCCGTTGAGACCACGGCAGAGGAAGTAAACGAATAATTATCTCATTTGAGTAAAGGCGGTCACAGACCGCCTTTTTTGCTATTTGTGATGGGCTTCAAATTTTGATTTGTCGGGATGTTTGAATTTACGAAAATCCGTAGGGGCGATTCACTCTTCGCCCGTTTCGTAGGTTTCAAATCGCCTGCCTCGACGTCCCGTATACGAACGCCTAAATTTTTCGCAACGGCGGGAGCAAGCCCCCGCCCTACAACAAAGTGCATCTCACCTATAAACCCCAAATTCCCGCTTAACACAAACCGATCCTTCAAACAGGGGTTTACAAAACAGAACAAGTGTGCTATAATATAACCGTAAACACCAAATATCAGCCAAAAACCAAACCAAAACCAAACCAAAACCAAACCAAAACCAAACGAAAAGGAGATAATTTTCAATCAAAAACGAATCAAAATGAGTGACATAACCAAAGGAGTTCTTATCTATAACGAGTGGTTTGAGGCGATGAGAAGCCTCAACCAAAAAGACTATAAAACACTGATAAACGCCATCTACAACGCGCAGATACACGACCTTCCCCCACCCGAATTTACGGGCAGAGCAGGGATAGTCGCGTCAATGATTTTCCCTTGTATCGAAAGGAGAAAAAAGCAATCGGGATTTGGTCGCGCGGGAGCGGAAGCAAGACTCGCGCGGCTCAGGGAGACAGGCGACTCTGAGCCGACTTACCCTTCGGACTACCCTTCAAACTACCCTTCAAGCCACCCTTCAGACTACCCTTCAAGCCACCCTTTAAACCAAAGTAGAGTAAAGAAAAATAAAATAGAGTATAGTAGAGTAGAGAGTAGTAAAGACGACGGCTCGGTCGCCGAGGGCAGACGAGCGGACGCCGTCGGACGCGCTCCTGCGGATGCGCGGGAAGCTCTCGCGCTCTCAAAAAAAGAGAGAGACGTTAATTTTGAGACCGATAGGGGATACGGTGTTTTCAAAAACGTCTATCTCAGCCAAGAGGAATATCTTAAAATAAAAAACGCGATCCCGAACGCAGACGATTATATAGACCTGTTCTCGCAAAAAATATACGACAGGGGATATCGTTATCCCAGCCACGCAAAAGCTATCCTCGATTGGTACGAGAAGGACAAAAAGCTCCCCTCTCATCGCCGACCTGCCGAGCCGCCGCAGGGGAGAGAGGGCTCGTTTGATACCGACGAGTTCTTCGCCGCGGCGGTAAGAAGATCGCTGGGCTCGGATAAGTGAGCGAAGTCGGCGAGTATAGAACGAATTGTAAACAAAAACGAAAATCTCGTATAAAATCCTTTACTTTTATTAATATTTGTGATATAATAATATAGTTAAAAAGAGAACGGAAGTTTCATTTTTGGAAATACGGGAAGGAGTTAAGTTTGAAAACAAGTTTTCAAACACGCCTTTTGCGCCCCTCTCGCGCAAAACGCTCCGATTTATTTAGAAAGGAACGGTCATACCTATGGATAGATTTATTCTCAAAAGTGAATATAAGCCCACGGGTGACCAGCCCGAAGCGATAGAGGAGATAGTCAGGGGCATACGCGAAGGGCAGAGAATGCAGACTCTGCTCGGCGTAACGGGCTCGGGCAAGACCTTTACGATGGCGAACGTTATCGAAAAGGTCAACCGCCCCACGCTTATTTTGGCGCATAATAAAACTCTCGCGGCGCAGCTCTGCTCGGAGTTCCGCGAGTTTTTTCCCGATAACGCGGTGGAATATTTCGTTTCCTATTACGACTATTATCAGCCCGAGGCGTATATACCCGGCAAGGATATGTATATCGAAAAGGACGCGCTCGTCAACGACGAGATAGACCGTCTGCGCCATAGTGCCACAAGCTCGCTTTTCGAGAGGCGGGACGTCATAATAGTCGCCAGCGTCTCCTGTATCTATTCTTTAGGCGAGCCCGACGACTATAAGGATCTGCTTATCTCTCTGCGCCCGGGTATGATAATGCCGCGCGAAGAGCTTATCCGCCGTCTTATCTCGATAAGCTACACGAGAAACGATATGAACCTCGTCCGCGATTCCTTCAGAGTCCGCGGCGACGTGGTGGAGATAATCCCCGCGAGTATGAGCGAAAAGGCGATACGAGTCGAGTTCTTCGACGACGAGATAGACAGAGTTTCCGAGATAAACATCGTCACGGGCGAGCTTGTCCGCAGTCTTTCCTACTATCCTATCTACCCCGCCACGCACTACGCCGTTTCCGACGAAAAAAGGGAAAAGGCTATTGCCCAAATATACGCCGAAATGATAGAGCGGGCAAGGTTTTTCGAGTCCGAGGGCAAGCTTATCGAGGCGCAGAGGATAACCGAGAGAGTCAAATACGATATGGAGATGCTCCGCGAGGTCGGATTTTGCTCGGGCGTCGAGAATTATTCGAGAGTGCTTTCGGGCAGACCCGCGGGCTCGACTCCCTATACTCTGCTCGACTATATGCCAAAGGATTTTCTGCTCTTCGTGGACGAATCCCACGTTACTCTGCCGCAGGTGCGCGGAATGAGCGGAGGAGACACGGCAAGAAAGAAAAATCTTATAGATTACGGCTTCCGTCTGCCGTCGGCATACGACAACCGTCCGCTTTTCTTCGACGAATTTGAGGAGAGGATAAATCAGGCGGTCTTCGTCAGCGCGACGCCGGGAGACTACGAAAACGAGAACTCGGAGCAGACCGTGGAGCAGATAATTCGTCCCACGGGATTGCTTGACCCCGAGGTCGAGGTGCGTCCGATCGAAGGACAGGTCGACGACCTTATGGGCGAGATACGCGTCCGCGCCGAAAGGGGAGAGAGGGTTCTGGTGACCACTCTGACCAAGAAAATGGCGGAGGATCTGACCGATTATCTGGGCGACAACGGAATCAAGGTGAGATATATCCACTTCAACGTTGACACGATGGAGAGAATGGAGATAATCCGCGACCTGCGCCTCGGCGTTTTCGACGTTCTGGTCGGAATAAATCTGCTCCGTGAGGGACTTGACATTCCCGAGGTGTCTCTGGTGGCGATACTCGACGCCGACAAGGAGGGATTTCTGCGCGCCGAGAGGTCGCTTATACAGACGATAGGACGCGCGGCGCGAAACGAGAGAGGCAAGGTCATAATGTACGCCGATAATATGACGGGCTCTATGCAGAGAGCCATATCCGAGACCAACCGCCGCCGCAAGATACAGGACGATTATAACAAGGCGCACGGAATTATTCCCAAGACCGTCATCAAGGGCGTCCGCGACGTTATAGACATCAGCGGAAAGAACGACGATAAGGACGCTGTAGGAAAATCCAAAAAGCCCAAGAAGCTGACCGCGGGCGAGCGAGAGAAGATGATAGAAAAGCTCACCGCGGAAATGAAAGCCGCCGCAAGACAGCTTGAATTCGAAAAGGCGGCTTACCTCAGAGATGAGATAAAGAAGCTGAGGGAAGGATAATAAATTATCCTTTCGTGGAGAATATTTAAAACGAATGAGCGGGACGTCGAGGGCGCCTCGACATCCCGTAAAACAATTTAAATGGATAAAAGAAAGAAGGTAAGACTATCCTTTGGGAAGTTCTTTGGCTTACCTTTCTTTCAAGAAAGGTAAGATGGAAAAAAACGTAATTATCAAGGGCGCGCGCGTCCACAATCTGAAGAATATAGACGTAAATATCCCGAGGGACAAGCTCGTCGTGCTCTCGGGACTTTCGGGTAGCGGAAAATCGTCTTTGGCGTTCGACACGGTCTACGCCGAGGGACACCGCCGCTTCGTCGAGTCGCTTTCAAGCTACGCGAGAATGTTTTTAGGTCAGCTCGACAAGCCCGACGTGGATTCTATCGACGGGCTCTCTCCGTCGATATCCATCGACCAGAAGACGACCTCGAAAAACCCGCGCTCGACCGTGGGCACGGTCACCGAGATATACGACTATCTCCGTCTGCTATACGCGAGAATAGGTATTCCTCACTGTCCCGTCTGCGGCAAGGAGATACGTCAGCAAACGGTGGATCAGATAATCGACAGAATACTGAAGCTGCCCGAGGGCGAGAGATTTTTGGTGGTCGCTCCCGTCGTCCGCGCGCAAAAGGGTATGCACGAAAAGGTCTTTGAGAGCGCGAAGAAGAGCGGCTACGTCCGCGTTCGCGTCGACGGCAACCTCTACGACCTCTCCGAGGAGATAAAGCTTGACAAAAACAAAAAGCATTCTATAGAAATAGTCGTTGACCGTCTCGTTATGCGAGAGGAAATACGTCCCCGTCTTGCCGATTCGGTCGAAAACGCGCTGAATCTTGCCGACGGACATCTTATGATAGTCTGTGTGCCGCGAGGTGACGAGGAGGGCGAGATACTGACCTTCTCTCAGTCCTACGCCTGCGAGGAGCACGGCATCTCGGTGGGCGAGTTTGAGCCGAGAATGTTCTCGTTCAACAACCCGCAGGGCGCGTGTCCTCATTGCTCGGGACTCGGAGACACGAGGCGTATCGCCGTCGACCGACTTATCCCCGACAAAAAGCTGTCGCTTTCCGAGGGCGCGATCAACGTAAACGGCTTCAAAACGCTTGAGGAGGAGAGCTGGAACGGCCCGCTCTTTTCAGCGGTGGGAGAGAAGCACGGCTTCAGCCTCGATATGCCCGTGGAGAGCTTTTCGACCGAGGCGTACGACGCCCTGCTTTACGGCACGGGCGACGAGACCTACGACGTGGTAAGATATTTCGGCGGCGAGGCTCACAGAAGAAACGCAAAATTCGACGGCGTTATCGCAATGATGGAGCAGAGGATGCAGTACGGCATGAGCCCCGATTATTACGAGCAATTCGTGGAGGAAGCGCCCTGTGAGCATTGCCACGGGCAAAGACTTAATCCTATGTCGCTCGCGGTCACCGTGGGAGGCTTGAATATCCACTCTCTCTGCTCGCTTTCTATCCAAAAAGCTCTCGATTTCGTTAACTCTTTAGAGCTGACCGAGACCGAGCAGGAGATAGCGCGCGAAATACTCAAGGAGATACGCGCACGCCTCGGCTTCCTCGTCAGCGTCGGTCTTGATTACCTCACTATGTCACGCAAAGCGGGCACGCTTTCGGGCGGCGAGGCGCAGAGAATAAGACTTGCCACGCAGATAGGCTCGTCGCTCGTCGGCGTGCTTTATATACTCGACGAGCCGAGCATAGGTCTTCATCAAAGAGACAATTCCAAGCTGATAGCTACCCTCAAAAAGCTCCGAGACCTCGGAAACACGGTCATCGTGGTCGAGCACGACG
>JAZSJO010000164.1:0-2545 GCA_045534365.1 Eubacteriales bacterium | reverse complement strand
CCTTTGAAAAGGCTTGAGCGGAACTTCCAAAAAGACATCGCCAAGAGACCGCTAAACTTTAATTTGTCGTTGAATGAAAACAAATAAAGACTTTGGGCAACAAAACCGTCCAAAGTCTTTAGTTTTTTATTTAAACGCATTTTTTATTCTCAAATCCTGCATAATATTCATTTTTGTTCAAAACAACTATAAAGATGATGCTAATATCTTTAAATATTGACACTTGTTTTGCATATAAATGGTTGACAAAATGCAAAAATGGGTGTATAATATACGAAAGTACCGCATAAATGCTATTTTTGATTGAGATTTATGCAAATATAATGTATATTTTTTCAAAAATCACCGTATAAAACGGCGTGGAGGACAATATGGATAAGAAAAACATAAAAAAAGTAGTACTTGCGTATTCGGGCGGACTTGATACCTCTATTATCATTCCGTGGCTCAAGGAAAACTACAACAACTGCGAGGTGATCGCCGTAAGCGGTAACGTAGGTCAGGCAGACGAGCTTGAAGGACTTGAGGAAAAGGCTCTCAAGACGGGAGCTTCCAAGCTCTACGTTCTCGACCTCACCGACGAATACGTTGATGAGTATATCATCCCCTGTATGAAGGCGGGCGCTATATATGAAGAGTATCTTCTCGGAACAAGCCACGCGCGTCCCTGCATTGCAAAGGGACTCGTTGAAATAGCTCTCAAGGAGGGAGCTGACGCTATCTGCCACGGTTGCACGGGCAAGGGTAACGATCAGGTGCGCTTTGAGCTTACTATCAAGCACTTCGCGCCCAATATGCCTATTATTGCTCCTTGGCGTGAGTGGGATATCAAGTCCCGCGACGAAGAGATCGACTATGCGGAGGCGCACAACGTTCCTCTTAAGATAAACCGCGAGACCAATTATTCCAAGGACAAGAATCTCTGGCATCTGTCTCACGAGGGACTTGACCTTGAGGATACGGGCAACGAGCCTATGTACGAAAAGCCCGGCTTCCTTGAAATGGGCGTGTCTCCGATTCAGGCGCCCGACGTTCCCGCCTACGTTGAGCTTGATTTCGAGCAGGGCGTACCCGTTGCGATCAACGGAGAAAAGAAATCGGCAAAGGACATCATTCTCGACCTCAATAAGCTTGGCGGAGAGAACGGTATCGGTCTTCTCGACATCGTTGAAAACCGTCTGGTCGGTATGAAGTGCCGCGGTGTTTACGAGACTCCCGGCGGAACTATTCTTTATAAGGCGCACAGCGTGCTTGAGAGCGTCTGCCTTGACAAGATGACTCTCCACGAGAAGCAGAAGCTCGCTATCACGTATGCCGAGCTTGTTTACAACGGTCAGTGGTTCACTCCTTTGCGCGAGGCTCTTGCGGCTTTCGTTGACAAGACTCAGGAGAAGGTTACGGGTAAGGTTCGACTCAAGCTCTACAAGGGCAATATGATCAACGCGGGCGTATGGAGCAAATACTCACTCTACAGCGAGGAGATAGCGACCTTCGGTGAGTCCGACTACGACCAGAAAGACAGCGCGGGCTTTATCAACCTCTACGGCCTGCCTATCAAGGTTCAGGCGATGGTCGACGCGAAGAATAAGTAAGGATGCGATTGCGGAAATCTTTTTGGCAAAAAAGGTTTTCGCACCTTTCAAAAAACTTCCGGAAGGATAGAATCTATACAGATATTTTATCTTTGAAGATAGGGAAGTTAAATAGTTTTTGGGATAGCTCGACTATCCCATATTATACTTTTATACGACGTTGAAAAGACGCTTAAAATCGAAACAAAACAAATTTTTTGAAAGTTTTTGGAATTCTTAAAACCTTTTTTCAAAAAAGGTTTTAAGCCGCCGGAGGCAAAATGGCAAAAATGTGGGCAGGCAGAAATGCCGGTGTAACGGACAGTCTTGCGGACGACTTCAATTCGTCGATCCGCTTCGACTGCAAGATGTATAAGCAGGATATATTGGGCTCGGTGGCGCACGCGAAAATGCTTGCAAAGCAGAGTATTATAAGCGAGGGTGACTCTGAGGTCATTATTGACGGTCTGCTTTCTATCCTTGAGGATATTGATAGCGGCAGACTCCGGTTTGATATGAGCGCAGAGGATATTCATATGTTCGTGGAGTCCGAGCTTACGGCGAGAATCGGTGACGCGGGCAAACGGCTTCACACGGCGCGCAGCCGAAACGATCAAGTGGCGCTGGACATCAGAATGTATCTCCGTGACGAGAGCGAGAAGGTGCTTGATCTTCTCAGAGGTCTGATCGGCGCGGTTTGTGACAAGGCGGAGGAAACGAAAGGCTTTATCGTGCCCGGATATACCCATTTGCAGAGAGCACAGCCGATAGTTTTCGGTCACCATCTTATGGCGTACGCTCAGATGCTTCTCCGCGACGCTGCGAGAGTTGAGGATGCGGTGAAGAGAATGAATATCTCTCCCATCGGCTGTTGCGCGTTGGCGGGTACTACGTATAATACCGACCGCCGCTATGAAGCAGACCTGCTTCACTTTGACGGTGTTGCGCAAAACAGAAGTCGGAGGCCAAGCGGT
>JAZSJO010000063.1:0-2151 GCA_045534365.1 Eubacteriales bacterium | reverse complement strand
ATTCCTCTTGACGAGCATATCAGCACCACCGGCAAGAAGCTTAACGACTATATCCCCTCCGCATTGCTCAACGGCGTTAAGTACGAGGGCTCGACGTATGCAATTCCCAATAACGTTCAGATAGGCGAGTACACCTATATGCTGGTTGATAAGGAGCTTTTCGACAGCTACTATCATAATCCCGACGACGTAAGCGACGTGCTTGACCTTGCAGGCTTCCTCGAGGACGTAAGCTCGTTCGAAAATGAAATTCTTCCTTTGGATTCTTCCTTTAAGGATTGTATCGACCAGTTCGTTTGGTATTGGAATATCGACTGGACTATCGACGAAGAGAAGTCTGATGTTGAAAACAATAAGATATGGTACGATTACTCGATCAACACCAGCAACAAGTTCTCGCTTATAGGCGCGCTTTACGGTGACCCCCAGAACGTGGGCCGCGGACAGATCGAGCTTGGCTTCAACAATCTTTTCGCAAGTGAAGAGTACAGAAACATTTACACTCAGCTCAAGAGCTATGAGTATAACAACTACTATAAGACCGAGAATGACACAAGAACCGATGCGGCTGTGTCCTTTATAACCGGCGATTACTCTCTGCAGGCAAACGCAGCGCTCAACGGCGAGGTTTACTATAAGAGAGATGCTGACGGTATGACTACCGACGAAAAGTATTACGTATATACCGACGAGAACGGTAAAGAGTATTACGCATACGTTGTTAAGTACCCCGAGGCCGACGAAAGCTCGCTTTACGGTAATATGTATGCGATCTCTGCAAACTCCAAGCACATCAAGGCGGCTATGGAGGTAATTACCCTTATCAATACCAACGCTGAAGCGCGTAACATTCTTCAGTACGGCGTTGAGGGTGTTGACTATTACATCGACGATGAAACCAAAACTCTCAAGAGAATGAAGACCGAGTATCTTATGGACATTGAGAAGACCGGTAACTGCTTCATCGCTCATCCCGAAGAGGGTCTGCCCGCAAACTATTGGGAAAATGCTAAGAACCAGAACAACGATGCGCTCATCAATCCTCTTCTCGGGTTTGATATTAACAGCGTTTTGAACGACCGTAATACCAATGATCCCAAGAGCCTTGATAACGAGCTTCTTGAGTACGTGGGACTTGACAGTGACCCCGTAGTTTCTATGTATCCTGCAACACTCAGTATGGCGGAGCAGATATTGGCAAGAATTAATGCTTGCGATACGTACGATGAGCTGCTTGAGGTTGTAACGGCTCTCGGATCCGAGATGACCGCAAATGACGGCAAGCCGTATATGACTATCTATAAGGATGACGGTAGCGTTTTGACGGATAAGTTCCCGCTTAACATACCTAAGCTTACTAATCCCAAGTACGATTCCTCCGGTGAGGGCGAATCCTCGGATATAACGGCTACCGAATCTCCGTATTCGGTATATTATAGCTGGATGCAGACTAACGGCTTTCTTCCCTAAATAATCTTAAATGATTTAAAATTAATGCCTCCGCCACGATTATGGCGGAGGCAAACTGATTAAAAGGATAAAAATGAAATATACGCATTTATTTTGGGATTTTAACGGGACTGTTTTTGCTGATATGCAGGCAGGACTGGACAGCACCAACGATATGCTACAGGAGAGAGGTCTTCATACTATTGAAGGACTGGAGGAATATCGTGAGCTTTTTGATTTCCCCATAAAAGAGTATTACCGTCGATTGGGATTTGATTTTGAAAAAGAGTCCTATGAGGTTTTAGCGCCTTTGTGGGTAGATATTTATAATAAGAGAAGTAAGACGTCCACGCTGATGGACGGGGTGAGGGAAACGATCTCTTACGCCAGAGAGGCGGGACTTGTTCAGGTGCTTTTTTCGGCAACCGAGCGTGATATGCTGCTCCGACAGCTATCCGAGCTTGGAGTCAGCGATTGCTTCGACGAGGTGATCGGACTTGATAATATACACGCCGAGAGCAAGCTGCATCTTGCCAAAAGGTGGAGAGAGGGTCACCCCGATGCCCGCATATTGTACGTTGGCGACACTCTTCACGATGCGGAAAACGCGAGGATCTTGGGTGCGGACTGCCTGCTATTTACGGGAGGACATCAGTCGGAGCGCCGCCTGTCGGCTTGCGGATAAGTCGGAGGCCAAGCGGT
>JAZSJO010000014.1:0-7529 GCA_045534365.1 Eubacteriales bacterium | reverse complement strand
AAAGCAAAATTTCACTTGTTGTATTTAATAAACGCCTTTTTGGGTAGGGTGTTTCTTAAGAGGGGAGGATGTCAAAGCAGATTGGATAGCGTAGTCTTCCAATCGCGCAGACTTCTTCTCCTCTTAAGCGGCGTTCTTTTGGTGAGAGCAAATGCTTGCATTTGCGAGCCGAAGCGCAGCGTAGGCAATTTTCATGCCGACGGGGGCAGAAAATGAACGTAAAAAAGAATTAGATAAACCCCAATTTAGCAACAAATATTAATATTATTCAACCAAAGCAAACTCTTTTCCGTCGGTCTTAAATACGACAGTTCCGTCAACGTCGGTACGGTAGACCGTAATACCCGCCGCCTCAAGTCTGTCAAGCAACAAGGGGCGAGGATGTCCGTAGGTATTACCCTCACCACAGCTTATTACCGCGATAGTGGGAGAGACCTTCGCCAGAAATTCGTCGGTGGTAGAGGTCTCAGAGCCGTGATGACCAACCTTTAAAAGATCGGAGTCAAGCGCTTCAGTACTCCATTTCTCAACGATGTCTGCCTCGGAATATTTCTCCGCGTCACCCGTGAGCATCACAGACGTATCTCCGAATACCGCCTTTATAACGATGCTCATATCGTTCACGTCCTTATATTCATCAAGAGGCGCTAAGACCGTATTTTGCAAAGCTCCGAGATAGAATACGTATCCGGGCTCGGGATTGATGATATTCGCGTCGCTGTTCTCCATAGCCGTCAACATTCTTTCAAACGTATTGGACGTGGAAACACAATCGGGCAACAAAATGTTTTTGATCTCGTAATTTTCAATAATATAGTCGGCGTTACCTATATGGTCGGCATCGGGGTGAGTAAGCACGAGATAATCTATAGTCTCAACGCCTGCCGCCTTAAGATACGCGTCAAGCTCGTCGCGCTGACTCTTAATGCTTGTATCTATAAGCATATTTCCATCGGTCGTAGTTATCAGTATTGCATCTCCCTGCCCTACGTCGATAAAGTGGAACAAGACCTCCCCGTCGGTTACCTCGGGGACGGTTTCGGTAATATCAGCCTGAGTTTCGGTCTCCTCGGACATTTCGGGTATCATACCGAGAGAGGCAAGCACGAAATACGCACCCGCCAAGATAATGACCAAAAGCAAACTAACTAACACAGAGCCTGCAGAACGCTTTTTCCTTTTTGCTGCCATAAGTCGATCCTCCAAATTCCAAATCGTTAATTTTTAAACTTCCTGCACCTTAAGCAGATTCGTCGTTCCCGACTGCCTCAAAGGCACGCCTGCGGTTATTACGACCTTATCGCCCTCAGACACGATATCAAGCTGTCTCGCGCAATCGATAGCGTGAAGGAAGAGGCGGTCGGTATCGTCCTGATTGAGCGCAAGCACTGGGAAAACGCCCCATGAAAGTGAGAGCTGATGGAAGGTCTTTTTGTCGGGCGTTGCCGCGACGATCGCCTCGCTCGGTCTGAATTTCGACACTCTTCGCGCCGTAGTTCCCGAATTCGTGACCGCGATTATCGCCTTTGCTCTGATATCTCTCGCCGTGGTACAAGCCGCGTCGCAGATAGCGTTCGTCAGATCGAAATAGTCGCTGTCGTATCTTACATCGTTATATATATCCATTTCAAGCGCGTCGGTCTCGGCTCTGTGAGCGATCTTGCTCATTACCTCGACTACGTGCGCGGGGTGGTCACCCATAGCCGTCTCACCCGAGAGCATTACCGCGGACGTTCCGTCGAAGACCGCGTTTGCGACGTCGGTTATCTCGGCTCTCGTCGGCGTCAGCGAGTGGATCATAGTCTCAAGCATCTGCGTGGCGGTTATTACCATCTTACCCGCCTTATAGCATTTTCTGATGAACTTCTTCTGGATACCCGGGAGCTTTTCGAAATCTATCTCAACTCCCATATCTCCTCTTGCCACCATTATTCCGTCGGAATTGGCAAGTATCTCGTCAAAATTCTCAACGCCCTCGGCGTTCTCTATCTTGGCGATTATCTTTATCGAATGACCGCCGTAATAATTGAGAAGCTTACGAAGCGCTATAACGTCGTTCTTGTTTCTTACGAAGGAAGCCGCTACGAAATCAACGTCCATTTCTATGCCGAAGCGAAGGTCTCTTTCGTCCTGCTCGCTGATATAAGGCATATCAAGATGAACGTTAGGGATATTTATCCCCTTCTTGCCCGAAAGCTCGCCGCCCGTTACAACGCGGCAGACGATATCGGTCTCGGTAAGCTCCTCTACGGCAAGGTGAAGTCTGCCGTCGTCAATAAGGATCTTATCTCCCGTCTTAAGCTCCGAGGGGAGCTTTTTATAGGTTATCGCGACTCTTTCCTCATCTCCCGCGACCTCCTCGGTCGTCAGAGTGAAGCACTGTCCGTTTTTCAGGACGACGTTTCCCTTTTCAAAGGTCCCCGTTCTTATCTCAGGGCCTTTTGTATCAAGCAAAACTGCCGCGGGAAGCTTGAGCTTGTCTCTTACTCTTCTGAAAAGCTCAATGCCCTCCCTGTGATATTCGTGAGTACCGTGCGAAAAATTGAAACGGGCGATATTCATACCCGCCTGAAACATTTTTTCAATCACGTCCTCCTTCAGACTTGCAGGACCCATTGTGCATATTATTTTGGTTTTTCTTGAATTCTTCATAAAACTCCTGATTTAATGAGAATTTATTTTGACCTGATAAAAAAGCTATGCGAGCATCGAGGGCATTTGACACTGTGCTTTCCTCTTCTTCTCGGCAGTCGCAGAGTACAGCCGCATTTCGTGCAATCGCGGAAAATATAGGCGTAGTCGTCGCGGTTTCCGCTTCTCGTTTTCCTTGACGTATTACCGCAAAAAAGTCTTCTTGCGACACCTCTTGCCATAAGATACCGTTCGTTCTCTCTGCGGCGCTTGTATATGTTTTTCGAAATCATTCGATACGTGCTCCAGACCACGATCGATACGAGAAACACGGCAAACACCGCCTCCGCTACCGACTTTGCGACACCCTCGGGTATCACCGTAACGGCAATTATCTCAGCCAACCACGTCACCCAGAACAATACCATCAAAAATCTGTATAAGTCATCTGCTCCATAGCGTCCGTACATAAATCTGTACATTTTTTCTCTGAATCTTCCCATAAAAACTCCATTTGCAGATATGTTTTTCTATTATAAGTATAATACCACGATTTAATGAATTTGATGTGAAGAGTGTATGTTTTTTTAATTTCTTGAGTCCTTTTCGGCGTCTATCGCCAACGTCAGCATAAGCACGGTCACAGCATCAGCGGGATCTCTGACGTCCAAAACGTAAGTATCCGTCCAATTGAAAAGCTCCTTGGAAACCGTAGCGACCACCTCCCCGGAGGCGTCGTAAATAGTATAATCCCACTCAAGCCAATCACCGTCAACGTGCCAACCGTTACAATCTATATTGAACGACGGCGTGAAAAGCGAAAATTCCTTATGTATTGAGCCGACGAAGCGCTCGCCAAGATAAAGCTCGAAGGTGGGAAGAAAGGTAAAGACCTTTTGCTTGAGCGTTCCCACGTGAGCGCCCGATGCGTCGTGTATCTCAAGCATCTTTCCCCACGAAAACTGTCCTTCCACGGAAAAGACGCTCTTCCCCGTCTCGTCGTAAACGTCGTAGCTGTCAAACCATGAAAACATTCTCTCTTTAAACAGAAGTCTCATTTTTCTTACCTTTCCTTTCCAAGATGATCAGGAGCGTTTCGTACCGAAAAAGGCGTGCTTGAAAACTTGTTTTCAAACTTTACCTCGTTTGAGCTTGAAATTTGTAAAGTCTATCTGCGAAATAACCACTCCCGTAAAAATGACCGCGCATCCGACGTAGCCTATCGTGCTGATATTCTGGTCGACGTGGAGAGACAGAGGGACTATCAGATTCCAAAGCACTCCGCCCAGCGCGGAAAAGACCGACTCGGTTGACATTATGATGACTGCAAACACGGGATTCGTCATCTTCTGTCCTACAACCTGTAAAGTGTACGCTACGCCCACCGACAGAATACCACAATAGAGTATCGACCACTTTGCGTCGGAAATCGCGGCAAAAGTCAAGGTATCGCCCTCAAAAATAAAGGCGTAAATAAACGATAAGATCGTGCAGACCGAATATTCGCCCAGAGAAAGCTTCAACGCGCTGACGTCCTTGACGTAATAGTCGAGCGAAAGTATCTGCGCCGTCCAGAAAAGCGTGCTTATAAGCAAAATTATCACGTCAGTCCCGAAGGATATTCCTCCGCCGTCGGTCATACAGAGCAGATAAAATCCAACGATAGACACCGCAACCGCTATCCAGACGTTGAGCGAAGTCTTTTTCTTAAATACAAGAAAATAAGCCACGGGTACCCAAACGGTATAAAGCGCGGTTATAAATCCCGAAAGTCCGGGATTTGCGTTGATCGAAAGCGCGTATTGCTGAAGATTTGCCGCAAAAAAGAGCATAACTCCGCTTACAAGCGAGCCTACGAGAAGCTTTTTGCCTCCCTTGCCCCTTCTGTCAAAGATAAGAATTATGGGCACGAGCGTCAGCGCTCCTATGCCGAATCTTATTGCGTTGAAGCTGACGGGGCCCAATCCGCTTTCAACGCTCATGACCTGCGCCACGAAGGCAAAGCCCCATATCACTGCTGCGAAGAGCAGCAGCAGGTTTCCAAGTAAAGTTTTTTTCATATTTAACAATTAACACCATAATGCCGATTTGTCAGACAAATCGGCATTGAATTTTATTTACCAAAATTAACTAAGCTTTTATAGTATTCCACGGTATCGGAATAGCTTTCGCTATCAGAGCTTGCTCCCCATATGTAAGCGCGGGAAAGGCATATGACCGTATCGGCGGGAAGGACCTTCATTTCCTCGAAAAACTCGTACAGATACGTATCTCCGAGTCTTACTCCGTATCCGTCGGACATCGCTCCCGTGGGCAAATTCTCGCCAAAGCTCTCCAAAAGAGGACGCAATCTGTTATTCTCACGAAGCTCGTCGTACAGATAGGGACTTAAGAAAAGCAGAGATACCTCGCCCGTCTGCAGATAGCTTCTGTATTGCTCTATCTGCGACACGTTGTAGGAATTCACCACCTTAACTACGTATCTTCCCTCTTCATCGGTCTCCTCGGTATTCTCCGCCTCCATCTCCTGCTCGGAATATATGGAATAGGTAAAAAGATCGACTCTTTTCGCTTCCCCATCGTTATTGGGGACGAGAGACGAAAGCACCGTGTTCAAGCCCTCGATATCTTCTGCGTAAAGATATTCGGGAACGGCTATAATGACCGATTCGTCACCCTCGCTCTTTCCTGTCATCTGAACTATGCCAACTATAAGCACGATGGCAAAAAAGAGTATTATAATGACCTTCCACTTGTGGTAATACCAAAAATTATCTAACTTTGAAAGAATAGGGCTTGAAGAGGTCAACTTGATATCGGAGGCGTCAAGCTTAGACTTATCTGTATCCTTGTTGTCTCTCATATTATCAGCCATATACTATCAATCCTCGGACTTCTGATTTCTCGTAACGTCCTTGACTTCCATGTGGATAGTACCGTAAGGTACCTCGACCACAACTCTGTCGCCTGCGCGTGCGCCCATGAGAGACTTTCCGATAGGCGACTGATCGGATATCTTGTGCTCAAAGGGATTTGCCTCGTTGGAGCCGACGATAAGATACTTTATCTCCTCGTCCTCCTCAACGTCGTAAACGGTTACGGCGGAGCCAAGAGAAACAACGCTGTTATCTATCTTGGATTCATCTACGACTACCGCGTTTGCAACAAGCTCCTCAAGCTCCTTGATCCTCGCCTCGGTCTTTGCCTGCTCGTTTCTTGCCTCATCGTACTCTGCGTTCTCGGAAAGGTCTCCAAAGCCCTTTGCGACTTCAATCGCTTCCTTTATTTCGGTTCTTCTTACCGTCTTGAGATAGTCAAGCTCATCTGTGAGCACCTTGTAGCCTTCGGGGGTGTAAAGCATCTGTTTCTTTGCGTTAGACATAATATTTTATCTCCTTAAAAATTATTTTTATTATTTCAAAAGCTCTTCGATAGCTTTTTTCAGCTGGTTGTCCTTTTCCTCAGGAAGAAGGAAGAAATTGTATTCTGCCGCCTCCTCGGAAAGAGGAACGACGAAATCGGGCACGATTCCTATATCGTGATATACGTGATGGCTCTTTGAGAAATACATTGCGGTGGTCACGCGCAAGCCGCCCTCAAGACCGTAACGCTCAAGAGGAAGAATGGTCTGCATACAGCCCTTGCCGTAGGTAGTTTCACCCACGACCTTTGCAAGTCCGTAATCGCGGAAGGTAGCTGTGAAAAGCTCTGCCGCGCTTGCGGTATTCTCGTTCGTAAGAACGACGGATTTAAGATCCTTATACATACCTATCTGTTTTTTTGAAACGTTGAAGCCTGCATAATAAGAGCCATAATTCAGAGGCTCGACGAATATCTCCTCTATCGTTCCGTCGCTGTACTCGGTCGAGAGAATAAGGTCGCCTTCATCAAGGAAGAAGGAAAGCACCGCAACTATCGAGTCAAGAGAGCCACCGGGATTATTTCTCATATCAAATACGAAATATTCGCATCCCGACGCCTTAAGCTCGTCGACCGCGGCACAGAACTGAGGTGCGGTCGTCAGATCAAAGCCCGTGATATTTACTATGCCGACTCTCTCGTCGGTCTCGCTTACTCTGTATTTGACAGACTCGGTCGTAACCTTTCGTCTTTCAATGGCGAAGTTTATCTCCTTGTAGCCGATCGTTTCGTTTTTATCGGGTCTGAAAACGGTAAATTCCGCAATCGTTCCCGCCTCGCCGAGCATAACGTCAAGCGCTTGAGTATAGCCGAGATAATCGACGAGAGTTCTCTCCTCTCCGCCGCCGACGTACATAATGCAGTCGCCCACTCTTACGTCGTTTTCAAGCGCGGGGGAATTCTCAAATACCGAGATTATCTCAAGCACCTTGTAGTTATATCCGTTTATCTCAACGGTGGAATTGACGATAGACACGCCTATTCCAACGAAATCTCCGTTGCTTTCAGAGGTATAGTCTGCATATTCCTCGGCGTTCATATATTCCGCATAAAGATCGCCCGTAGCGGCAACGTAAGCCTTGAGCACCGCAGAGCTCATCGCTTCATCGTCAACGCCGTCGTAGGAATAGGTATTGAATATCTCGTCGAGCTTTATGAGATCCTTGATATATTCGGGCAGGTCCTCGTTCTCGATGTTTATGATGATGGGCTGCAGAGTTTCTGTCCCCATGTCGCCGTAAAGCGCTCCAAAAAATCCGCAGGAGGTCAGACAAATCAAAAAACTTAGAAGGCAGATAAGAGCCGCTATCGATCCTGCTCTTACGCCGACCATTTTACGCTTTAAATTTTCATTGTTGATCGTTCGTTTCATATCCATAGCCTTTCTTGTTATTTTTTACAAATTTGAACTCGAAATGCTTATATTTTCAGTAATTATCCACCAAAAATTCTCTTTACAATTCAATAAGCGAAACACC
>JAZSJO010000152.1:0-13228 GCA_045534365.1 Eubacteriales bacterium | reverse complement strand
TTCCCTAAGACCGCTTGGCCTCCGACTTGGGAGTGCTTCGCCTAAGGCGAAGTTAACACCGCACAAGTGGGGGTTCCCCTTTCGTTACAAAGGCTTATTTAAATCGTTTGTTTCGCGGGACGTCGAGGCAGGCGAAGCCGTATAGAGACGTCCCCTACGGTTTTGAGCGCTTCCATATCATTTCACGGGTAAAAATTGCATAATCGTTTATTTTCGTAGGGGCGTGTCTATACGGCTTCGCCTGCTCGACGCCCCGCATACGAACGCCTGAATTTTTCGCAACGGCGTGAGCAAGCCCCCGCCCTACAACAAAGTGCATCTCACCGTTAAACCCCAATTTATCAAATTCTCCAATACAACGCAGAAAAAAGAAAAAATATTTAATCCAGCGTCATATTGCGACCTTTTTTTCGGCACTCATAGTGTAAAATACTATTATTAAACCGATTTTTCATCGGATTTTCAGAAAAAAAGAAAGGAAAAAACAAAAATGAACTGTGAAAAATGCAAAAATAAAAAAGCGACGGTCTTTTTTGCCGACGAGGGCGGCGGAAGACACGCCCTCTGCGCCTCCTGCGGCGCGATACAAGGCAAGTTGGGGCAAATAACGCAAGGTGAGAAGATCGGAGGAGAAATATCGGTGTTTTTGCCCGAGCCTACCCTTCTCTCCCTTTCCAACTCGCCGCTCACGCTTGAGCCGTCGTTCGCGATCAACGACTCTTCTCTCGTCTGCCCTGTTTGCAAAACTACGGCAGGCGACCTTGCCAAAGGCGGGCTCTTGGGCTGTGCCTCCTGCTATACGGTGTTCTCCGACGCTCTGCCCACGCTCTCAGACGATCAAACGAACGAAGCGCTCGGCAGAATGCCCCGCTATCACCGCTCCCGCCGTGACAGACAGATCGCTATCACTCAATTCAAATCTCAGATCAAGCAGGCGGTGGAGGAGGAAAACTACGAGCTTGCCGCTACCCTGCGCGATAAGATAAGAAAGCTTGAAGCTTCGGTTGTATAAACAGTAGTAACGTTAAATTATTTTTATGCCGCTCAGGCGGCGGAATGGAGATCAAAATGTCTTGGTTTAATACCGAGGGCAACCGCCCTTATCACGCAATATACACTCAAACGAAATACATAAGAAATCTGTCCTCTCTTGCCTTCGTCTCACCCGACGCAAAGCAGCTTGACACCGAAATGCAAAGGATAGAGAAGATAATGGTCGAAAACGGCTTCAAGAGAGAGAATATTCCCGATGGAGTATGTTCGCAGGCTCTTTCTCTTGCCGAAAAGGGCTTCGTCGGCGTCGATTTCTGCAAATCGGAATCAAGCCGCGCGCTTTACCTCAACGAGCCCTGCAATCTTGCCGTATCTATTGGCGAAGGCGAGCTTATCACAATAAGGTCGCTTCTCTCGGGTCTTGCCGTTACCGAAAGCAAGAATATCGCCGCGGGAGCAGAAGAGCTTCTTGACAGCGAGTTCGAGTTCGCATATTCGGAGAGGCACGGCTACCTTTCCTCAAACCCACGCCTTTCGGGATCGGGAGCAGAGTTTTCCGCTCTGCTCTATCTCCCCGCTATCTCAAAAAGCAACAAGGCCGAGCAAATAAAGGAGACCTGCGATGCTCTCGGCGCGCGTTTGCATCAGGCTTTTATGCACGTGGACAACGCGGGGCATCTGTACAGATTATCCTACGTGCCAAGCCACGCGTCAAGCGAGGAGAGTGAAGCGGCGACCTTTTCTTCACTTGCCGAAAAAATAATCGAATGTGAAAGGTCGCTTGAACGAATTATTTTCTCGGGACAGAACAAAATAATAACTGACAGAGCAATGCGCGCCGTGGGTATACTATCCTATGCAACGATCATCGGCGAAGACGAGCTTCTCTCTCTTTTATCCGATATCCGTCTGCCTCTCGCTCTCGGCATAGAGCTTGTCGACTTTAAGATAGACTGTGTCAAGCTCGACGAGATACTTGCCGAGTGTCTCAACGCATCTGTCATAGCAGGCTCTTCTCTGCCCTGCACAAGCATCGGGGAATGTAACGCTCTTCGCGCCGAAAAGCTAAAGAATATACTGTCTGACACGAAAAAATAAATTTTGGAGTTACTATGGCAAACAAATTCACACCCAAAGCGCAATACGCCCTTAATATAGCGATCTCATCCGCATCGGATATGGGACATTCCTACATTGGAAGTGAGCATCTTTTGCTTGGTCTGCTCTCAACTCCCGACTCCGCCGCCTCGAAAATACTTGCCACCCGAGGAGCAACGGTCGAAAGCATAAAAAACACTATAATCGAAATAACCGGCATCGGAACGCCAAGTCCCGTTTCTCCCACCGATATGACTCCGCGAACGAAGAAGATAATCGAGCAATCGGCGTACGAATCGATAAAGAGCCGACACAGCTATATCGGCACCGAGCATCTTTTGCTCTCCCTGCTCTCCGACAGAGATTGCGTTGCCGTGAGAATACTTGAAAGCCTCGGGCTATCTTCAAGTGAGCTTCGCAGTGACGTTGAATCGTACGTCGAATCAAGTCCCGGTCGCTCGGTTGAGAAAAGCAATCATGAGCGGACGGGCGAGAGCGGAAAAGCATCTGTTAGATCCTTTGGCAGAGATCTGACCGAGGCGGCTCGAGGTGAGAGGCTCGACCCTATAATCGGGCGCGACAGAGAGACCGAACGAGTCATACAGATACTCTCGCGCCGTCAAAAAAACAATCCCTGCCTTATAGGCGAGCCGGGCGTTGGAAAGACCGCCGTGGTAGAAGGCTTGGCGCAAAGGATAGCCGACGGCGACGTTCCAGAGGCTCTCCGTGACAAAAAGGTCATTTCTCTCGACCTTGCAAGTATGATAGCGGGCGCGAAATACCGAGGTGAATTTGAGGAACGACTTAAAAACATCTTGAACGAGGTGCGCCGAGATACCGACGTCATAATCTTTATCGACGAGATACACACGATAATCGGCGCGGGAGCGGCGGAGGGCGCCGTCGACGCGGCTAATATCATCAAGCCCGCTCTGGCAAGGGGCGAGCTTCAGGTCATCGGCGCGACCACCATAACCGAATACAGAAAATATATCGAGAAGGACGCGGCGCTTGAAAGGCGCTTTCAGCCCGTGACGGTCGGTGAGCCTTCGACCGAGGAGACCAAACGGATCCTGCGCGGTCTGCGTTCGAAATACGAGGCTCATCACAAGCTGACAATATCCGACGAAGCGATAGACGCGGCGGTGTCGATGTCGGTGCGCTATATCAACGACCGCTATCTTCCCGACAAGGCGATCGACCTACTTGACGAGGCGGCGTCCCGTCTTCGTCTCAAGATGTTCACCTCCCCTCCCGAGCATAGAGAGATGGAAGCGGAGATCAGGAGAATAGATATAGAAAAGGCAGAGGCAATAACCGAGCAGAATTTTGAGGTGGCGGCGGCTCTGCGTGACAGAGAGGTCGAGCTTAAAAGAAGATTCGAGGCGGCAAAATCCGAATGGGAAAAGCGCAAAAACATCGAGGATCTTACTCTTTGCGAGAGCGACGTTGCCGACATAGTGACGCAATGGACGGGCATTCCCGTATCAAAGCTGCTTGAGGGTGACAACGAAAGGCTTGGAAACCTTGAAAACGCGCTCAAAGAAAGAGTTATCGGTCAGGACGAGGCGATAACGGCGGTAGCGGGAGCTATCAGACGAGGCAGACTTGGCTTAAAAGATCCTATGCGACCTATAGGCTCGTTCATCTTCGCAGGAAAGACGGGTGTAGGCAAGACCGAGCTTTGCCGCGCGCTTTCATCTGCACTTTTCGGAAGTTCCGACGCTATGATACGCCTTGATATGTCGGAATATATGGAGAAGCACAGCGTATCGAAGCTTATCGGCTCTCCCCCGGGCTACGTGGGCTACGACGAGGGCGGCCTGCTCACGGAAAAAATACGCCGAAATCCCTATTCCATAGTTCTTTTCGACGAAATAGAAAAGGCTCACCCCGACGTTTTCAATCTGCTCTTGCAGATACTTGACGACGGTACGCTTACCGACTCTCAGGGCAGGCGCACCGACTTCAAAAACGCAATAATAATAATGACGACGAATCTCGGCGCAAGGATACGGGGAGAGGTTGGCAGGCTCGGCTTTTCCACGGGAGACGAGCGAGAAAAAGACAAGGAAAGAGTCGAGAATGCCTTGCGTCAGGTATTCCGTCCCGAATTTCTTAACAGAATAGACGAGATAATATATTTCCGCTCGCTTACAAGCGAAGATCTGAAAAAAATAACCGAACTTTTGCTTGTCTCGGTAGCCGACAGGATCGAAGCCACGGGTGTTTTCATTGATTTCGAGGAAAGCGTGGCGCAGACCGTTGCCGAGCAGGGCCAAGCCGAGGAATACGGCGCAAGACAGCTCCGCCGCACGATCACCAAGCTTATCGAAGAGCCCTACTCTACCGCTTTTTTGTCGGGAAAATTCAAAAAGGGCGACTTGATCCGAGCCTACGGTGAGAACGGTGTGGTAAAATTTGAGAAAAAACAAAAAAACGTTGATCAAATTTAAAAACTCTGTTGAAATGAGCGCGTTTATATGGTATAATTAGTCATAATCAAAAAAGCGGTGTAATTCCACCGTTAAACTTTATTTTGGAGAAGAAAAATGCTATCATTTCAAAGCGATTATATTATGGGTGCGCACCCCAGGATACTCGAAGCGCTCACAAGAACTAATTTTGAGGCTTTAGCAGGTTACGGAAGCGACAAATACTGCGACAGCGCAAAGGAAAAGATAAGAAAATACTGCGAATGCCCCGACGCAGACGTTTATTTCATCGCGGGCGGCACTCAGGCAAACGCAATCGTTATCTCCTCAATGCTCGAGCGCTTTGAGGGCGTTATAACGGTCGATACGGGACACATCGGCTTTCACGAGGCAGGCTCTATCGAGTACACGGGACACAAGGTGACTCTTCTTCCCAACCACAACGGTAAGCTTGACGCACGCGAGCTTAAAAATTGCATCGAGACCTTCTACGCCGACGCAAATCACGAGCATATGGTATTTCCGGGTATGGTCTACGTTTCCCATCCTACCGAATACGGCACGCTTTATTCAAAGGAAGAGCTGTCGGCAATATCATCCGTATGCGGAGAATACGACATTCCGCTTTTTCTTGCCGGAGCAAGACTCGGATACGGTCTTATGAGCCGAGATAGCGACCTTTCGCTTCCCGATATCGCAAGACTCTGCGACGTCTTCTATATCGGCGGCACGAAGGTAGGCGCGCTCTGCGGCGAGGCGGTCGTATTCACAAAAAATAACTGTCCTAAGCACTTTATGACGAGCATAAAGCAGCACGGCACGCTTCTTGCCAAGGGCAGACTTATGGGCGTTCAGTTCGATACTCTATTTGAGGACGGACTTTATTTTGAAATAAGCAAGAACGCCATCGATACCGCAGAGCTTCTCAAGAGCATTCTGAAGGAAAAGGGATATCGATTCTATATCGACTCCCCTACGAATCAGCAATTCGTCATTCTTGAAAACAGCAAGATGCAAGAGCTTGCGAAAAGTGTGAATTTCGGATTCTGGGAAAAATACGACGACAGCCACACCGTAGTTCGTTTTGCAACGAGCTGGGCTACCACCAAAGAGGATATATATCAGCTTGCCGAGTGTCTTTGATAAATAAAAAGGAAACAAAAAAGAGGTGAAGGATTTGGACAAAAACGAGCTGCCAATAGCGGTCATCGATTCGGGTGTCGGAGGAATAAGCGTCCTGCGACATCTTATCGAGATAATGCCAAATGAAAATTACCTCTATTTCGGCGATTCGGCAAACGCGCCTTACGGAAGCAGAACTAAAGAGGACGTTTTGAACATCACGCGAAACAATCTCAAGTGGCTTCAGGCGCGTGGCATCAAGGCTCTCGTCATCGCCTGCAATACGGCGACGAGCGCGGCGGTAAGGGTTCTGCGAGAGGAAAATCCCGATCTCATTATAACTGGCATCGAGCCCGCCGTAAAGCCCGCATCTCTTTTGGGCGACAGACCGAGAGTTCTGGTAATGGCAACGCCGCTTACCTTAAAGGAAAGCAAATTCCTTGCTTTAGCCGAGAGATTTTCGGACGTAGCCGAAATAATACCGCTTCCCTGCCCCTCTCTTGCCGAGCTTATAGAAACGGGAGAGATCGACGGTGATGAGATAGCTCTCTATATTCAAAATCTTTTCGAACCCTATCAAGACAAAAAGATCGACGCAATAGTGCTTGGCTGTACCCACTATCCTCATATAAGGGGCATCATAGAACGTCACGCTCCAAACGGCGCCAAGATATTCGACGGCGGCGAGGGCACGGCAAGATATACGCAGCATAGGCTCGAAGAGGAAGGTCTACTTCGCCCATCAAACGAAAAAGGACGAGTTGAGATAATCAACTCCTCACCAAATAAAAAAATGTTAGAAATATCAGAGAAATTACTTTACAAATAACAAAACACCGCGTTATGAACAAAATCAAGTATCGCCGCGCCCACAGACGCCACGGCTACCGAATCCGCCATATTGCCAAGCGCCACAAGATCAATCGCGTTAAAGAGCTGTTGGATAAGAGCGCTCAATATCAGGGGAAAAGCATACGAAAGTGTTTTGGGTAAGAGCTTGCCTTCCGTTGCGTCTGTGCTCCCGAACTTCAACAAATTCATTTCCTTCTCCTCATTTACTACTCAAATCGGCTTTATAACCAATATTTTGACAATTACAAACACACGACGCGCACCGCTATCAACTAATAGCGGTGCGCGGGTCATTTATTTTGCAGAAAATTTGTATATAGTATTATGCTCGTAAACCTCACCGACGTCAAGAGTACAGTCGGTAAAATCGTCGTGATTTACGCTGTCGGGTATCTTCTGCGTTTCAAGACAGAACATATTCTGAAGTCCCTGAGGATAGCCACCCTTGAAGGGATGCGCCTCGTTATTTAAGAAATTACCCGAATAGAACTGAACGCAGGGCTGATCGGTATAGACCTCCATAACTCTGCCGCTCGTCTTTTCATAAACTCTGACACGCGCGTTTTTCATGGGATCATCACGCTTGACGAAATTCAGACAATGGTCGTAGCCTCCCGCAAGTCTCAATGGCTCGTAGGAAAGGTCAAAATCACGTCCTATAGTCTTTGGCGTCGAGAAATCGAAGGCGGTTCCCTTCACGTCGGTTATTTTACCCGTTGGAATAAGATTGTCGTCGGTCTCAAGGAAGCTTTCGATGTCCATCCACATCTCGTGGTCGAATATCTTACCCGAAGCAAATCCCGCAAGATTAAAATAGGTATGATTTGTAAGATTCAGCACCGTCTTTTTATCGGTAGTAGCACGATATGATATGGAAAGCGCGTTATCCTGACTCAATTTATACTTAACGTTTACGGTCAGCTTACCGGGATAGCCCTCTTCCCCGTCGGGAGAGACGTAGGTAAGAGAAAGCTCGCAGCCGTCCTCAACGATACCTGCCTCAGCATCCCAGATCTTATGCGAAAAGCCGACCTCACCGCCGTGAAGATGGTTGGGACCGTTATTTATAAAGAGGCTATAGTCAACGCCGTCAAGAGTAAACCTGCCCTTACAGATCCTGTTGCCACATCTGCCTATGAGCGCGCCCTGATAGCCGTCGCCCTCGACGTAGTGGGAAAGATCGTCGTAGCCGCCGACGATATCGGTCAATCTGCCGAGTCTGTCGGGAACGAGGAGCTTGTTTATCGCGCCGCCGAAGGTGATTATACTAACGCTCATTCCGCTATCGACGGTCATCGTATAGAGGTCTACCGATTTTCCGTTTACCGAGCCAAAATACTTTTTTTCTACGTTCATCAAAAAATCACCTGTATAAATCAAGAATCATATCCGTTAGGATTCTTCGTTTGCCAATTATTTGCGTCTCGGCACATCTCAAAAATGCCGTTTTCCGCTTTCCAACCAAGTATTTCTCTTGCTTTGGTGGGGTCTGCGAAGCAAGCCGCGATGTCGCCGGGACGGCGGTCTACTATTCTGTAATTGATCTTGATGCCTGTCGCTTCCTCGTATGCCTTAACAACGTCGAACACCGAATATCCCGTACCCGTACCGATATTAAAATAATCGATTCCGTGAGCTTTTTCTATATACTGAAGCGCCTTGAGGTGAGCTTTTGCAAGGTCGACTACGTGGATATAGTCACGCACGCCCGTGCCGTCGTGGGTGTCGTAGTCATTACCGAACACATTGAGCTGGGGAAGCTTACCGAGAGCCACCTTGGTAATATAAGGCATAAGGTTATTTGGGATTCCGTTGGGGTCCTCGCCAATACGTCCCGACTCGTGCGCTCCGATAGGATTGAAATAACGGAGGATCGAGATATTCCACTCGTTATCCGCAACGTAAAAGTCCTTGAGTATGCGCTCTATCATGACCTTCGTCTCACCGTAGGGATTGGTCGCGTTGCCAACTCTTGCGGTCTCCTTGATCGGCACCTCCTCAGGATCACCGTAAACGGTTGCCGAGGAGCTGAAAACTATGGTCTTGACTCCGTGGCGACGCATACTGTCACAAAGCAGAAGAGTACCCGTTACGTTATTGTGGTAATACTCAAGAGGCTTCCGGACTGACTCGCCAACCGCTTTAAGTCCCGCAAAATGTATACAGGAGTCGATATCGGGGTTTTCATCGAATATCTTGTCCATAGATCCAACGTCGAGCAGGTCCGCCTTATAGAACTTGAAATCCTTACCCGTTATCTCGCGAATACGGTCAAGAACGACAGGCTTACTGTTAGAAAAGTTATCCATAATAACTATCTCGTAGCCTGCATTTAAAAATTCAACTGCGGTATGCGAGCCGATAAAGCCCGCGCCGCCTGTAATAAGAACTGACATAATGTTTCCTCTCAAAGATTAAATACATTTCTCCACGATCTTATTCATCTCGTCCATCTTCGCTTCCATATCAGCGACAAGCTTGAACTGATTTCTCGCTCGGTCAAGGTTATGATTGGGATAAGTGGTACGGAAATATACGTCTCCGTCAAGATAGTCCGAGAGGAATCTGATACCCGTCTCATAGGTGAGTATCAACGCGCCCATAGGGAGAGCTCTTATCTCGCTCTCGCTAAGGCTTCCCTCAAGTCCCTCTATAAAGCCCTTTGCATACGCCTCGAACATATCAAGTCTGCAATAGACCTTATCGAGATCGATCTCGTCCTCTGCCGCGCTCGACGCGCCGAAGCGGATACTGTCACCGAAATCGGCAAGTACGCTTCCGGGCATAACGGTATCAAGGTCGATAACGCATATTCCCTCGCCCGTAGCTCTGTCCATCATTATATTGTTGAGCTTGGTGTCGTTATGAGTAACGCGGAGCTGAAGGCTTCCGTCGGCAATGCCGCTATTGATAAACGAGGTTATATCCTTTCTGTCAAGAGCGAACCGTATATCGCTTTGTATAAGATGCGCTCTGCCCGACTTGTTTTCGGCAATAGCCTTTTTAAGATTTGAGTATCTCCACTCGGTATTATGGAAATTTGGAATACTCTCGTGAAGAACGCTCGCGTCAAAATCGGCAAGCTGTCTCTGGAACTGACCGAAGGCGTATCCTACCTTTTTAAACATCTCCGCGGATTCGACCTGCATATAGCAATCGCTGTCCTCGACGAAATCGTACGTTCTCCAATAAATGCCTCTGCGGTCAACGTGTCCCCACTTGCCGCTCTTTGTCCAGATAACGTTAAGCGCGCGGCGGTCTGGGTCTATTCCCTTCGCCACGTATCCGTCACGGATATGCTCGGTAACGTTTACGATATTCTCCATGACCTCGTCGGGATTTTTGAAAATATCTGTGTTTACCGGCTGCATTACGTATCTTTTCGTTCCCTCGCCGTTTTTACAGGTCAGGAAATAGGTTCTGTTGATGTGACCGTTATAGCACTCCTCTATACCGATAACCTCTCCGCAGATATCAAAATGCTCTGCCGATCTTATAACGTCGTTATCTGTCAAAATAAAATCTTTCATCTTACACTTCAAAAAAGATTATTTCCAAAGCTTTTCGGGATATTCGCCGCTATTCATAAGCGCGCGGAGAGAGTTTTTGACACCCTCTTTATCCTCGGAATAGGTCACTCCGTACCAAGCGGCCGTAGTGGGATATACCTTAACGTCGCACTCGCCCGCCTGCATAAGCTCGTCTACAGTGCCGGGAAGGTAATACTCGCTCTTGAGCTCGCTTCCCTTTTCACTTGAAAGGAATTTCACAAAGCCCTTTTCAATCCCGTCAAATACCGCGGGAGTTAGTCCCCAGCAATTCATCGACACCACCGTGTCGCCCGAAAGAGCTTCCCATTCGCCGTTATCGTTAAGATAGAGCGCGTCGTCGCCGTCGGTCTTTATCTTGGTAAGCTCAGTGATAGACGTGAGCATTCCCTTATCGTCGGTAACGCATCTGCCTCTCGATACCGTTCCGTTCTCGGTGAGAGTATTGCGGAGAATATAGCCTATCATACAGTAATTTTTATCGGTAGTCTTAAGGCTACCCAAATGCTCGGCAAGCTTCATAAATGCGTCTCTGCCGTAGAAATCGTCGGCATTAACTACCGCAAAGTTATCCTGCACGAACTCTCTTGCGCAAAGGAGAGCATGGGAAGTACCCCAAGGCTTTTCTCTGCCCTCGGGAACGGTAAAGCTCTTGGGAATATCGTTGATATCCTGGAAGGCATATTCCACCTTGATGTGAGACTCGACTCTTGCGCCAACCGTATCGCGAAAGGCGTCGTAATTCTCTTTTTTGATGATAAAAACGACCTTATCAAAGCCGGCCTTCACTGCGTCGAAAATCGAAAAATCGATAATGAACTCGCCGTGGTCGGTGATAGGGTCGATCTGCTTGAGTCCGCCGTAACGCGAACCCATTCCTGCTGCAAGTATTACAAGTGTCATATTATGACCTCCATAAATAAATAAATTTGAAAGTCTCCGTTTCGGCTGACAACCTCATTCGAAATCACTATATATGTTATATTATTATTATTTGCATTATATATTATACTCTTTAAAAAGTAAAGTATCTTCGTCATAATTTAACATAATATTTACATCTGAAAAGTTTGCAAAAGCCGTTGACAAGCTCGGCATATTATGTTATAATAATGTATCAAACGAGACATTTTGAAGGAGGTGGATTTTTGAACAAGATCGTCATTTCGGACGTTGAAGGCATCTGCAAAAGACTTCTCGTCACGGGAATATTCAAAAACGCCAACAAAGGCATCCTTACAAATGAAATATCAAGCGGAAGCTTTGAATGCATCGAATATTCCGTCGGTGAGACGATCCTCTCTCCCGAGCAAGAGCAAAAAAAGATGATAATTTTTCTGTCAGGCAAGGCGGAGATCTTCTCTTCCGACGAAAACCGAGCGGTGCTTCTTAAGACCGCGTCCGAGGGAAGCGTTATCGGAGTTGCCAATCTTTTTTCGGACGAAGAATTCGTCAGCAGGATAAAGGCGGCAAAAAAATGCAAGGTGCTTGAAATATCCGCCGAAAAATTCGCAAAAATAATAGAAAAGGACTCCACCGTTCTCAGAAATTATATTTCTTTCCTCTCAGGGCGCATTCGCTATCTCAACAGAAAGATCGTATGTCTGACCGCTGGGAGCGCAGAGCGTCGTCTGGCTTATTTTCTCGAAGAAAACACCGACTCCGAGGGCAAATTGACTCTGCAGATGAATCTGCTTTGCGAGATGCTAAATCTCGGTCGCGCCTCTCTATATAGAGCCGCCGACAAGCTCTGTCTTGAAGGATTTATCAAGCGCGACGGAAAGTGCATCAGAGTGCTTGATATGACGGGAATGATGGAAAGATACAGATAAAGATGGAAACAATTAAATTTATATAAGGTTTCAAAACAAAAACTATTACAGAAAGGCAAAAATTATGAAAAACTATGCAAAAATTCTTACAGTTATCCTATGCCTCGCTCTTGTAGCGGCAATTTTCTCCTCTTGCTCCACCGTCAAGCTCGACGACGAGCTCGAGATAAAGATATCCGTCCTTAACGGAACTACCGGCTTCGGCGCGGCAAAGCTTATGAGCGACGCCAAGTCAGGCAACACCCTTCTCAATTATAATATTGCCGTTGAGACCGACGCGTCCAACATAACCGCGGGACTTATCAACGGAAGCATCGACATCGCGGCGCTTCCCACGAACGCCGCCGCTACGGTCTACAACAAGACCGAGGGCAAGATAAAAATAGCCGCGGTCAATACTCTCGGCGTTCTTTATCTTATGACCAACGGCGTTGAGATATCATCTATCTCCGACCTTGAGGGTAAGACGGTCTACTGCCCCGCGCAGAATCCCGCGTTCATCTTTGAGGCTATCTGCCGCGCGAACGGTCTTATTCCCGGTGAGAATATTACTATAGACACCGCATTCGCGCAGCCCGCAGACCTTCGCACCGCGCTCGTTTCGGGACAGGTCGACATAGCAGTTCTGCCCGAGCCTATGGTAACTATCGCGAAGAGCGCTAATAAAGACCTTACCGCCGCGCTTGACCTTACGGTCGAATGGGAAAAGGCTTACGGCGAGGACACTCTTATGCAGGGCTGTATCGTAGTTCGCTCCGAATGGGCAGAGGCTCACCCAAAGGAGCTTGAGGAGTTTCTTGAGAATTACAAGGCGTCGGTCGAATTCACGACGGCAAGTGCTAAGGAAGCCTCGCAAATGATAGTTGATGCGGGCATTTTTGCGCAAGCACCCGTTGCCGAGAAGGCTATTCCCAACTGTAATATAGTTTATATCGACGGTGAGGCTATGGCAGACGCGCTTGACGTATTCTTCGCCAAGCTCTACGAGGTCAAGCCCGCGTCGGTTGGCGGAAAGCTTCCCGATAGCAATATCTATCTGACAAAATGATCAAAAAAACGTTAAAAATTCTGCTCACAGCTCTTCTTTGGCTCGGGCTGTGGCAGGTCTTCGCGTTGATTATAGGGGAAGAGCTGCTCTTCCCCTCTCCTATCTCGGTTACCTCAAGGCTTTTTGAGATGGCTCTGACCTCCGCGTTTTATAAGACAATAATAACCTCGCTCATAAGAATCCTTATAGGTATGCTTATCGGCACGGCTATAGGCGCGCTCGGCGGTCTGCTTACGGCATTCTCTCGTTTTGCAAGAGCCTTTTTCTCACCTTTTCTGGCGGTAATAAAATCCACCCCCG
>JAZSJO010000096.1:0-5832 GCA_045534365.1 Eubacteriales bacterium | reverse complement strand
TTACGGCAACGGTCAAACTCGTCCCAAGAAATGATAAGGCGAGCCTTTTTACCCTTTTTTTCAAGAGCCTTGACAACAAAAAGAGGTGTTGCCAGGTCTCTGAAGTTACCAATATGAACAGAACCCGAGGGACTAACGCCTGCGGCGCAAACATACTCTTCCTTATCGGGATTTCTTTTAATTAATTGCTCGGCTATTTCTTCTGACCAATGCATATTTTTATCCTTCCTGAATTATAACATTGCAAATTTATTCATTGTATTGTATCATACTTTTTCACTTTTGTCAATACGAATATAAAACTAAATCGTATCTAAATCGTATCTAAATCGTCTCGTCGTGCACCTTAACGAAGACCTCGTTCTCGGCAATGAGCTCGGACGACTCGAGAGTAGGCAATCCCTCTATTCCCATAGGAATATATATATCAAGCATCTCGCCGTGATTATTTTTTCTGTAATCCGAGGGAGAAACTCCCATCTGCTTTATAAAGGCTCGGTTAAATGTGCGGAGAGTGCCGAAGCCCGATGAATCCGATATCTCGGTAATGCTCATATCGCTCATACGTAAAAGTCGGCATGCCTCGCATATTCTGAGGGAATTTATATAGTCGTTGAAGCGAATACCCAGCTTGTCACCGAAAAGATGAGATATATAGTATTTACTCAGGTGAAGCTCCTCCTCAAGCACAGAAAGAGACAGCTCCTTGGTAAAATTCTGCGAGCAATACTGAACGACCAGCCTCAACGCCTGATTTTCATCGGGCTTTATCGTGCGCAGAGGCATCATTTCAAGCACCTCTGCAAAAAAGGAGTGCATATATCCCTTAAGAAGCACGCTTCGGGATTTTGCGGGAAAGTTTTTGATATCGCTCAATATATCCACCAGAGCCACGAGACGCTTGTTGCTTGACGCGCCCGAAATAATGGGATTTTCGGGATTTTCGGTGGATATCCTTTGCGACAGGTCGGGAGCGATGTCGGGATTTACTATGAAAAGCTCGTATTGGTTTTTCTCTCCGAGATCCTCAAAGCGATGTATTCTGTTGGGAAAGACGACCAGCAGGTCACCGCCGTACATTTCAAAAACGTCGGAATCTATATAAACCTTAGAGTAACCCTTCTTGAGATAAACTATCTCCACGTGATAGTGAAGGTGCGCGCCGCAAAAGAGCGGTATCTTCTGCCTGTTGTCATTTCGATAGTAAAAATCCTCGGACTTTTTCTCGTAAACTATCCTCATTTCCCGTCCTCCTTTGCCTGTTTTGCGCATATTCTCGGCACGCGCGCCGAAATAAGACACAAGACCTCGTATTCAATGGTATCCGCCATTTTCGCAAGAGTTTTCAGCTCCTCACCGTCAAGCCCGAATACCGTTACCTTGTCCTCGCACGCGGCGGGAATATCGGTAATATCTATCATACATTGATCCATACAGACTCTGCCCACAACGGGGGCCTTGAAGTCACCGTCCGCCGTGTGTACGGTAACAAGGTATCCGCTATACGCACGAAGCATGCCGTCGGCGTATCCTATAGGGAGAGTTGCGATGATTCGGTCTGTTTCTGCCTGATAAGTGCCTCCGTAGCTCAAAAATTCCCCCTTTTTCAGAGAGTGGATATGGGAGATCACCGTCATAAATCTCATAACGGGCTTGACGCCCACGTCCTTTGCGTCTATATCCTCCGAAGCAGACGCGCCGTAAAGCAGGATGCCGAATCTCACTCCGTCAAGAGTAAATTCGGGATATCGCACCAGAGCCGCGCTGTTGCTGACGTGACAAAAGAGCTTTACTCCGTCACCTTCAAGCGTTTTTCTTACCTCCTCAAAGCGTTTGAACTGAAGGGCAGTGTGAGAATTGTCGCTTGCGTCGTCGGCTTTGGCGAAATGAGTGAACATTCCCTCGGTCAAAAGTCCTTGGAGAGCGGCTATCTTCTTTACCGTCTCGGCGCAATCGATCCTGTCGTCACCGTATGCTCCCACGCCTATTCGGTTCATTCCCGTGTCGAGCGCTATGTGTACGCGAACAAGACACCCGCAGGATTTGGCGTGCTTTGAGAGAGCTTCGGCGTATTCATAGCTTAAAACCGTCTGAATCACGTCGTTTTCGGAAAGCAAGCTTGCCTGACTCGGAACGGTATATCCGAGTATCATAACGTCTGCCGACACACCGACCTCTCTGCATATGTTTCGGACAGAAATTGCTTCCTCTATGCAGGCAACGGCAAAGAAATCACAGCCCTCCGCAAGCAACCTTCTCACGCAAAGCCCGTTCGTGTGACCGTACGCGTCGGCTTTGACAACGCATATATGTCGCTTGCTTGGCGCAAAGCCTTGCAAAAGCTTATAATTAAAGGCAAGCGCGTCGGTGTCGATCACAGCGCAGGACCTGTGCTCGTCAAGCGACGGTTGGTTGGAATATAAATAATAAGGCTTCATAAAAGCTCCTTTTGTTCATCTGTAATTATAGTATAGCATAATAAGACAAATATTGCAATAGCCCCTCACAAAAATTATATGCGTTTTTATGTAATCTTAACACGAAAACAAGCATATAATTCTTTAAATAACGGTTTTTGCTCGGGAGGGAACATGCGGCGCGATTTTTTTACAAAAGCTAAGGCTTGGACGATTATTGCTTTGATTTGCGTTATTTTGGCTTCGTTTTCGGCTTGTGACGGCACGGCAAGCGATATTTTCGCGTATTCGGAGGAGGATTTTTCGGCGGTGGTCGAGGGAAGCGTTGACGGGATCGAGATCAAAGCCGTCGTTCACTTTGAAAAGGAAGGGGAGGACGTTGCGTCAAGGATAATGACGGTCAGCTATCTCTCGCCGAAGAGCCTTGAGGGACTTACGGTAAGTCTTTATTCCGACGGTACCTCAAGAACAAGGCTCGGAAACATCGAGTTCGGAGAAGGCTCGTTTGGCGGCTTGGCAGCGCCCTTTCTCGTAATCTGCCCGCAGGGTGAGTATTCATCGATAAGCCACAACGGCGCGGGAGATGCAGAGGTTGTTTTTGTGAACGCATACGGAGAGCTTAAATATTTTTTTAAAAAAGATGTCGGATTCCCGACGAGGATAGAGGGCAGGGCGTCGGGCAGATATATTTCGATACGGTTGAGTGAAAAAAATAAAAATAAATTAAAATAATACTTTATCCGTTGACAAAAGCATAAAACCGTAGTATAATGTTCTTAATAACGACTGCTTACGAAAGGAAACCTAATATGGAAAATTCAAAACTGCAGGAACTTCAGAAGATCGCGGCGAAGATACGTCTCGGCGTTATCGAATCGACGCACGCGGCAGGCGCGGGACATCCCGGCGGCTCGCTTTCAATCGCGGATATTCTGGCATACCTTTATTTTGAGGAAATGAACGTAGATCCCACTAACCCCAAGGATGAGAACAGAGACCGCTTCGTCCTCTCCAAGGGACACACCGCTCCCGCTCTTTACGCGACGTTGGCACTCAAGGGCTTCTTCCCCTTTGAAGAGCTAAAGACTCTCCGTCAGCACGACAGCCGTCTTCAGGGACACCCCGATATGAAGGGAACTCCCGGCGTCGATATGACCACGGGTTCTCTCGGTCTCGGCATCTCCGCCGCTTGCGGTATGGCGCTTGCGGGCAAGCTTAACAATAAGGATTACAGAGTTTACACCATCGTCGGTGACGGCGAGAGTGAGGAAGGTCAGGTATGGGAGGCTTCTATGTTTGCCAACCATTATAAGCTTGACAACCTCTGCGTGATTCTCGACTACAACGGTCTTCAGATAGACGGTCCCGTAGCCGAGGTCATAGGTCCCGCTCCCTTTGAGAGCAAGCTCGAGGCGTTCGGTTATAACGTAATAACCATTGACGGTCATAACTTTGACGAGATCGCGGCCGCGCTTGAGGCGGCAAAGGCTTGCAAGGGCAGACCTACCGCCATCGTGGCAAACACCGTCAAGGGCAAGGGCGTTTCCTTTATGGAGAACAAGGTAAATTGGCACGGCGCCGCGCCCAAGGATCCCGAATACGAGATAGCCGTTGCAGAGATCAACGCGCAGATAGGAGGTTGACGTTATGGCAGATAAGATAGCAACAAGAGAAGCTTACGGCGCAGCGCTCGTTGAGCTTGCGGACAAATACGACTACGTGGTCCTCGACGCAGACCTTGCGGAAGCAACGAAGACCGTTAAATTCAAAAAGGCTTATCCCGAAAGATTTTTTGACTGCGGAATCGCAGAGGGCAATATGATGAGCGTGGCGGCAGGACTTGCGGCGGCAGGTAAGATGGCGTTTGCATCCTCCTTTGCTATGTTTGCGGCAGGCAGAGCTTTCGAGCAGGTAAGAAACAGCATCGGTTATCCTCATCTTAACGTAAAGATAGGCGCGACGCACGCGGGAATCACCGTCGGTGAGGACGGAGCTACCCACCAGTGTCTTGAGGATATCGCCCTTATGAGAACTATCCCCGGAATGACCATAATCAACCCCGCAGACGCACTTGAGGCAAGAGCGGCAGTTGAGGCGGCTATGCAGACCTACGGCCCCTTCTATATGAGATTCGGAAGATTCGCTTGCCCCATCGTAACCGAAGGACACAAGTTCGAGGTAGGCAAGGGAATGCAGCTTAGAGACGGTAAGGATGCTACGATCGTCGCTACCGGTTATATGGTACATCTTGCTCTTGAGGCGGCTGAAGCTCTCGCGGCTGAGGGACTCGACGTAAGAGTTATCAATATCCATACCATCAAGCCTCTCGATAAGGAAATTATCGTTAAGGCAGCTAAGGAAACCGGCGCTATCGTTACCGCAGAGGAGCATAGCATCGTAGGCGGACTTGGCTCTGCGGTTGCAGAGGCAGTTTGCGAGGGTTGTCCCGTTCCCGTAGCAAGAGTTGGCGTTGAGGACAAGTTCGGTAAATCCGGAAAGGTTCCTCCGCTGCTTGAGGAGTACGGTCTTACCGCGGCAAATATCGCCGAAAAGGTCAAGGCGGTTGTCGCAAAGAAGGCAAAATAATCAATTATTTATGTCATAATCCTTTACATTATGTTATGAGAGCCTCGCGCCTATTGGGCGAGAGGCTCTCATAATTTTATTTCGCCTGACGGCGCATTTTTCTGTAGGTCGAGGGGTATATCCCGTTACCTTTTTGAATGTCTTTGAAAAATAATTCGGCGTGTCGAAGGAGATATATGGGGATATCTCTCCCGCGGACATCATCGTCTCACGAAGCAGGGGCTTTGCCTTCTCGACCTTCAGCCTGACGAAATACGACATCATCGTGCAATCGGTGGTCTTTTTGAACTGCATGAAGATATAGGATTTGTTATAGTGCAACGCTCGGCAGATATCCTCAATGTTCAGCCTATCGCGGATATACTCCTTCATATATGCGATAACCCTGTCGTATATGTGCACGTCAAATTGGTCGCGGGGCAAAAATACCGCCTCCGAGCGAGTCTTCTCTGCATCCTGACGCATAAGACCTATGAGAAGTATCTCAAGATGATTTTTTATGACCTGCCATCCTCCCAACGCGGGCGAGGGAAGCAGCTTCATCCTTTTTAGTTGCGGATCGGGATAGGGAAGGTCAAACGTCTTTTTGCTCTCCTCTATTATAGCGAAGATACAGCGCAAAAGCTCCTTTACCAAACGAAGCCTTCTGCCCTCGAAAAAGCTTACCGCCTCGCTCTTGCAATCGAACGAGATTACGCTGAAACGAAAGAAGAATGTGAAGCCAAGCTCGCGGTGCTGATCGTGGAGATGAAAGCTGAGATCAAAGCGGAGAAGGAGAGAAGAAAACAGGCGGCGGGTGCATGATAAGGAAAGGGCGACCATGGCGGTC
>JAZSJO010000109.1:0-5129 GCA_045534365.1 Eubacteriales bacterium | reverse complement strand
GGCGCCTCTTCGGCCTCTTGAGTACTTCTCCAAAAGTATTCAAACAGATCGGTGAAGATCTGCGTAAGCCATCCGTTTAAATTGGCTTACCTAAACATTATACACACTTTGCCTCATTTTGTCAATACCTTTTTGAAATTTTATTGAAATGATTTTATGACAAAAAACGTGTTGCGACACTTTATCTTTTGCTAAACAAGCTATTTCTGTTTTTTAACAGCATTATCCCGATCAAAAGCCCTATAGCAAGACCGTAAATATAATAAAGCAGCATTCTCCCACCTCCTTTTTGTTATTTTGCTCGTTAAACGCAAAAAATATAACGCCTGAAATTCTTAATTATTATGAATTTTGATTGACAAAAATATAATGATGCATTATAATAATAGCAAAGGCATAAAAGTTATATTTAAGGATCGTTTTGATGAAAAAGCTGTACGAAAAAGCGAAGACAAAGCTGATAGGATTTATAAAATGGCTCTGGCGGGAGTGCAAGGATTGGCATACTCTGGCACTTCTCGCGGTGGTCTGCGCCGTTTTGGGACTTCCCGTGTGGCTTGGATATCTTCTTGGCTTTATATTCGGCTGGGAATGGGCGTTTGTGGTCGCTACGGCTATGTGGGCGTTCTGGATGCTTCCGGGCGCGCCGTTTTTCGCGCTTTCGGTATCGATCACGCTGGCTATTAAAAGAGTATATGAAAAAAGACAAAGAAAAAAGCGCAAAACGATCAGTGATACTGCTTCAAGCGGAAAAAGCCGTGACAAGGAAGACGATAAACGCAAATAAAAGGACAAAAAATCCTTCTCCGACGGAGAAGGATTTTTTTTGAAATTTTTATTCAAGCTCGTTTGAGCCCTTTGTTTTATAGAAGATAAGACCTACTACTATGTCGATCGCGAAAACGGCAAGATAGATAAGGGCGGGGAACGAGAAGCGGCCCTCGGCATTCGCCTTCATAAAGGGCGCTATTCCGTGCGCGTAAAATGCCGAGAATGCCATAAACGCCGAGGCGAGAATCGCTATAGTGGGTATGAGAGCGTTTTTCACAAAGCTCTTTTTGCCTTCTTTCGCTATGAACACGACGAATATCGGGATATACATAGCGTAGATAGTGATAATAGGAAGCTCAGACGAATCAAATCCGAGAATTCCAAGCACTCCTCCAAGGTTTGCCGCATAGAAATAGAAATACCAAAAGCCCGTGAGCAGGAGAGCGACAAGTCCCGAGTTTGTAGGGGAATTGGAATTTTCGTCTATCGTTGAAAGCTTTTCGGGAGCGGGACCTCTGCCGCGCACCGCGATAGAATAAAGTCCGCGCGTGTTTGCCAGCATAAGTCCGTTAAGCGTACCGAGGCAGGAGACCACGACGAAGACGTTGAGGATAGTTCCCGCAACGTTTCCGAAAAGATTCGTGAATGCAACGGTAGATCCCTTTTCCATAAGCACGTCAACGGGTGTCGCGCCTGCGAGAGCTATGAAATACAAAATGTATATAGATATTATGATGATCGCGCCGATAGTCAGAGCTATAGGTAGATTTCGCTTCGAATTATGAAGCTCGGCGTTGATGGAGGTTGCGATTATCCAACCGTCGTAAGCAAACGCCGCCGCCGCGACCGCCGCGAAAACGCTTGTGAAGTCGGCGCTTGCCGTCTGCGCGGATTCCTTGAAGGCTTCGGCTGTATTTCCGTTTACAAGTCCCACTATAATTCCAACGATCGCCATAATTATAAGGGGAGTGAGCTTTATGAGAGTAGACGCGACCTGAAATCTTCCCGCGAGTCTTGGTGTCAACTGGTTTATCGCGTAGAATGCGCAGACGTAAAAAGCGCCGAGCGCAATACAAAGCCCTCCCGTTATATCGGCGTTGGGATCGAAGAGCAGGAGGGTGTATCTCGCGGATACCCACGCAAGCACGGACGTCAGAGCGGGGTAATAGATCGTGGAGAGAAACCACCCCATAACGTAGCCGTATTTTTTGCCCACGACCGCCTCGGCGTAGTCAACGGCACCGTTGCTTTTTTCGTATCTTCCCGCAAGATTTGCAAATGCAAGGGAGCAGCTGATAAGAACGACGCCGCCGATGAGCCAGGCGAGAATGCCTATGAGCATATTTCCGCCTGTGTAATTCAGTATATCCTGTGCCTTGAAAAAGACACCCGATCCGATAACTATACCGACTACCATACAGATAGCGGTAAACAGACCGTATTTTCTTTCGAGCTTTTGTTTCATTGTTCCTCCATGTGTTTTGGAATCTGATTGATATCATTATACTATATCCGCTTTAAAAAAGCAATATATAAAGCGTTTCAATTTAAAAAAATAAAGTTTTTTACTTGTCAAGCCTTTTATACGCAGCGGCGCGACCTAAATTGCCGTCAGGCTCTAAAAGTCCAATATGGCAAAGAGTTTTTACTATAGAGTATGCGTCGATCCCGCGTATTCCCGATTTTGAAGAATATTCCTTTACGCAAAATCTTTCGGGCAGATCTTCGGGGATGAAAAGACCGTAATCCTCGACGCTTTTGAAAATATACGCGCGGAGCAGAGAAACGGGAATAAGCTCGTATTTTTTGTATTTTGGGCGACGTCTGCCGTCCTTTTGAATATTTTTCTTATATTGCTCGGCTTCCATCATAAGAATAACGAGAGAGAATCTCGGGGAAGCTATAAAATCTCTTAAAAAGTAAAGCTCGGGCGCAATATCGGTAAATTTACCCTTTTGACGAGATTTTTGCCTTTTTTCTATCTCGCCGCTTTTGGTGTTGATGAAATTCACCCATTTCGTCTCGGCTATCGGGTGGATGAGCATTAGATTATATGTAGTGTTGTCAAGTATCCATTGAATTTTTTGGCGGAGCGGAGAAAAGCCGCCCGTCTGTATCTCGTAGATAGTGTTTTCGTCGAGTATATCCGCGACGAAACGGCGTTTTTTTGCGCCTGTCGAGCCATTTTCGCCGTCGCTTTCCTTTTTTATACATCCCGCCGAGCCGTCGATCAGTATCTCGTGTCGGCTTTCGTCGGGGCAGATAAAGCGCTTGATAGCCGCGTGCATCTGCTTTTCACCGAGAGTTCCGATGCCGTCGTATTCCTCATCGTCAACGGGGATCTGACACGCCTCGGTCATAACGTCTATGACTATCCGACGGAATCTCGCCGTGTCGGAGGTCGATATATCAAATACGGAAAGATTTTCCTTGTGTTGCATAAAAAGGTTGCCGCCTTTCAAAAATTTATATGATTGTTTTATGAATTTACGTATAAAATAATTTTATCACAATTTTGCAATTTGTCAACTGTCGTTTCATTAATTGTTACACATTAAAAAAGGCCTTGCAAAGCAAAATAATAATGCGGCAAAAAAATTGCGGCTCAATTCATTAAAGGGAAAAAAGACAATGAAAAATATCAAAAACAAAACGGATTTTCGTCGCGCGCTGACCTTTATTTTATGCGCGGTGACGGTGCTTTCGCTCTCCGTCGGACTTTTTGCCATTCAGTCCTCGGCGGCAGGGGCGGTATATAAATATGAAGGCTTGAAGCTTATCCCCGGCGGCGTTCCGTTCGGGGTGAAATTCAGCACGGAGGGCGTTGTGGTCGTCGGCTTTTGCGACGTTGACGGGATCTCAAAATCGCAGAATCCCGCGTACGCCGCGGGACTCAGACCAAAGGACGTTATTACCAAGATCAACGGTTTGGAGATAAGCGACGCGGCGGAATTGACGCGAAGCGTTGAAGGGTGCCGTGGCAAGGATATAAGTCTTACCTACAGACGCGACGGCGCGGAAAAGACTATTTCCCTGACTCCTCTTTATTCAAAAAGCGAAGGGAAGTACAAAACGGGAATATGGGTGCGTGACAGCGGAGCGGGAATAGGCACGGTTACCTATATTTTCCCCCAGAGCGCAGAGTTTGCGGGACTTGGTCACGGCATCTGCGACGGTGAGACGGGAGAGCTGATACCCATAAATCGCGGCGTGGTGCTTGACGTTACGGTAAGCGGAATAAAGAAGGGCGTCTCGGGCGCGCCGGGTGAGATAAAGGGATATTTTGGCTCAGTAAAGAAGGGAACGCTTGTGAAAAATACCGATTGCGGCGTTTACGGCTTGTTCAGCGAGCTGCCCGAGGGTATCGGAGAGGCGATAGACGTGGGCAATAGACGCGACGTCAGGTGCGGAGAGGCGGAGATATTCTGCACGCTTGACGACGGTCAGAGGCATAGCTATAAGATAGAGATAGACAATATCAATCTTAACGCTGAAGGCTCAAAGTGCTTTATTATCAAGATAACAGACCCCGCGCTCATCGAAAAAACGGGCGGTATCGTGCAGGGAATGTCGGGCTCACCCATCATCCAAAACGGCAAGCTTGTAGGCGCGGTCACGCACGTTATGATAAACGATCCCACCGTGGGATATGGAATTTTCATCGAAAATATGCTAAACGCCTCGGCAACGCCGATTCAGCCGAGACTTGCGGCGTGAAAAAAGCCAATATCATCGGGAGCGGTGATATTGGCTTTAAGTTATTCATTTTCGATGATCCAATCCAAAAGCTCCTGATATTTCATCTCTCCTGCCGCCACGGCAAGACCGACGCGGGCGACCTCTGCGTTTGTGGGACGAATTTTAATGCCGTTCGTTTCAAGAAACGTCAAAAGAACGTACATTCCAATCCTCTTATTTCCATCAACAAATGCGTGATTTGAGATCAATGCGTAGACAAGTCGCGCGCCCTTTTCTTGCTTTGTCGGATACAATTCCTTTCCGTCAAAGGTGGCAAATGCAGATTCGAGCGCGCTGTTGAGAAGAGCAATATCGCGCACGTTCGGATCTCCGCCTGTTTCCTCTGTAATAAGCTTGTGCAATAAAAGCACCTTTTCCTGACTGAATTTTATCATTTTGCAAGCTCCTCAAACGCAGGACGGTAAAGCTTCAATATTCGCGCCGCCACGAAATCTATTTTTTCGTCGTCAGTCATTTCGATCGTGGTGTCGTGCTCGATATCCACCAATTTATATTTAGGTTTGTTGTTCTTGAAAATATAAAGCTCGCCGTGCTTGTCGGTCATTCGCGCTACACGGGAAAAATTCTGATTTGCCTCGGAAATTGAAACGATTTGCTTG
>JAZSJO010000026.1:0-4112 GCA_045534365.1 Eubacteriales bacterium | reverse complement strand
CTCGTCAAATGATCTTGCGCCGTATCGTCAAGTCCGTTTGTGTTCTCAAAGGTCGTATTCTTCATTCCAAGCTCCCCTGCTCTGTCGTTCATCGCCTTGACGAACGCCTCCTCGCTTCCGCTGACGAATTCGGCTAAAGCGCAGGCGGCGTCGTTTGCCGAGGATATCACCACGCTCTTTATCATATCCTCGACGCTCATCTGCTCGCCGACCTTCAAAAATATCTGCGAGCCGCCCATGCTTGCCGCTCTTTCGCTGGCGGTCACCGTATCGTCAAGCTTTATCTTACCCTCGTCGATCGCCTCCATTACGAGCAAGAGCGTCATAATTTTAGTAACCGACGCGGGCGGGAGCGCCTCGTCGGCGTTCTGCTCGTAAAGCACCGCGCCCGTGCTTGCCTCCATCAATATCGCGCTTCTGCAATCGAGGGCGAGAGAGTCTTTGACGGTAGCGAGGCTTGTAGCCGTAACGCCGCTTTCAACGGCGTCGCTTGCGGGAGGAGCGAGTCCCTCCCCTACGGTCGCCCCTGCGTCTCCCTCTGCAAAGACGGTAGCCACGCCCGACAACATGATAAGCGGCAGAAGTAAAATTGCCGCGATACGCACGAATAATTTTTCTTTAAACATAAAACATCACCTCTTACCTTGATTATATTTAGGCAAGAGGTGATATTATGATTATTTTGGCGCGCGGGGTTTCAAATTTTGATTTATCCTCTTTTCCCCTTCCGCGTCTCGCGATTTATCCTTTTGATATAAGCAAACGTCTCCTTCTCGCCCTTCTCGGCAAGCATGCGAAGCCATTCCTCAAGCGTGTCCGCGGTATCTTCGTGCATCTTCGCTCTCGCGTTTCCGCGGATAAAATACTCAAGAGCCGACGAATCGGTATAATCCCTGCCCTTGTATATCTTACAAGCCGCCACTCTGTCGCAGAACATCTCGGTCAGGAAGCGCGTCGGCATTGGAACGCTCTCGTATCTCTTGGTCTGTGTATTCAAGTCTACCCAATATTCAAAATGGTGCTTGTTTCTGCCCTTGTGGTGCATCCAAGCCAGAGAATAGCCAAAAAGCTCGCGTTCCTTCTCGTTCGGACTGCGAGTGCCGAGATAATATTTCGCGCCAGGAATAAATTCGGCGGGCGAATACTTGGAAAGGTCGTGAAAAAGCCCCTGAGAGCCGATCCCCGCCTTAAAGCAATGCTGTATCACCTTGTGGCGATGACGCGTTATGGTGTAAAAATGTTTGAATGGATGTGTCATAATAAATTTAAAACAAAAATTTGAAAGTAAGATATTTAAGAGCGATCATTTTATTGGATCGAAGCTTACCTTTTCGAGGAGGTTGAGGTTTTTATACCTTTCGAGCATTTTATCGACATAGCTTATAGCATAAGGGTTTTGGAGATTTTCGGGCTTGTGCGCGTCGCTTCCTACGACCACGTCGCAGCCGATATCGTCCGCCAGAAGCCAGAAGGCAAGCGTCGGGTAATTTCTTACCTCCTGCAAGCCGTAAAGATTTATCTCAAGAGGTATCTTTCGCTCGTTTGCGCTCGTAATAAGTCTCGTCATCTCGGCTTCGTAGACCTCAAGACTGCGGCTGTAAAACATAAGGTCGGGATGCGCTATATAGGTTATCTTCCCCGTTTCTATCGCCTTTATCACGTTGTCAACGTAGGTCTGCAGTAAGACGGTCGAGTCCGTCTGTTTTCCGTTGTAGGCTATAGGCTCGTGAAAAATATCGCCGAAGTGCTGACCGAGGATAAGATAGTCTATCGGATAGGGCGAGATATGCTCCAGAAAGGCGTCGAAGCAGCTCTCGAAATACTCTACCTCAAAGCCCAGATGGATATTTATATCGTTTTTGTATTCCTCACGGAGCGAGAGGACGGTTTTGACGTAGTCCTCGGTCTCGTGCAGCTTCATTCGCATAGCGAGGAGGCGGGCGAGATTCCCTTCAGGAACTTCTTTGGGAAACGGCATCGGGGCGTGCTCGGAAAAGCCGAGATCGGTAAAACCGAGCTCTATCGCCCTCTCTACGTAGGTCTTTTCGGCATCAGCCGAGGCGTGACCGCAACGGTACGTGTGGGTGTGGTAATTTGCTATCATTTTTTCGCCTTCTTTTTTGTTTTCTTATTTTAGTATATCACTTTTTTCGGAAAATGTCTATATTTTTTTGAAAATATAGGTGGATCTCAAATTTTGATTTGTCGGGGAGTTTAGGATTATATAAACTCGCCGTTAAGTCTGTTTAATTCGTTTGCTTTGCGGGACGTCGAGGCAGGCGAAGCCGTATAGAGACGTCCCCTACGAATTTAAACGATTATTCAATTTTTATCCGTGAAACAAATCGGAAACGCTTAAAAACTGTAGGGGACGGCGCCTCGACGTCCCGTATACGAACGCCCGAATTTTTCGCAAAGCAGCGAGCTAGACCCCGCCCTACAACAAAGTGCATCTCACCGCTAAACAGCAATTTACCAACGCCCGCCTATAAAAAACGCTCACGAAATCAATTCGTAAGCGTTTCAAACGAAAGCCTTGCGGCTTCTTTGGAAATATTGCACTCCAAGAGATAAAATCTCGTATTTTTCGCCAATTCATCTGCAAGGGAAAGGGTTTTAAGCCAAGCCTCGCCGTTTTTCGGGACGTATATCTGCCTCATTATCTCGTCGAAATATTCCGACGGATATATGGGGCGAATTTTGTTTTCAGCGCCCCTCCGTATCAGGCATATCGCGTCAAGAGGCGCGGAAATATTGCTCTGCCACTCCTCCTTGCCCGACCACGGGGTAGCGCAAACGGTAAATCTGTCGCCATATTTGCGTAAGACGGGCTTATCGCCGTTGATAACCCTCACTTGCTCTCCAAACGTCTCCATCCAAAGCCTTATATGAGTTGATTTGCCCGTTCCCGAGGGCGCGGTAAAGATATAAGCCTTCCCGCCGACCTCGACCGCCGCGCCGTGAAAGACGAATCCGTCAAAGGCAGGCAGCTGCTCCGCGATAGAGCGGTAGAGACAGACGAACTCGCAATATCCGTCGGAAAACGCCTGCTCCCCCTTCCCTTTTTCCTCCGTGATCTCTTCGAAAGAGGTCTTGGCGACGATATCGAGAATATTCGGCTTTTCCGTGATATAATCAACGCATTTTTTTCGCGAAAAATCGTTTTCTGCGTTCATTTGCACCGCAAGATCGGCTATTTTTATATAAAAACTCTTTTTATCAAGCATAAAATTAGTCATTCAAAATTTGGTTTGCATTACTACCGTTATCCTAAAAAAGGACCTTGCGGTCCTTTTTTTAAAAATCTAATGGACCGAGCGACCAATCGGATTTCTTTTCCGTGGTCTCTTCGGGCTCTTCGGTCGACTCCTCAGTCGTTTCTTCGGAGCTTTCCTCGGTAGTTTCCTCGGTTATCTCCTCAGTTGTTTCGGTCGTAGAAGGAGCAGAAGGTGTCGTAGGAGTTACGACGTTGTTATTCTCGGTCGCTTCCTCGGTGACGTCTTCAGTAACGTCTTCGGTGACGTCTTCGGTGACGTCTTCGGTTACTTCCTTCGTCTCCGTCTCCTCGGGATCGGTTTCAGCGGGATCGGTTTCAGCGGGATCGGTCTCAACCGTTATATCCTCGCTACCCAAGTCCTGCGTTTCGCTCAAGCTCTCGCTCTGCGACTCGCTTTCTGATTCTATCTCCGACACGATCTCGGATATACCCTCCGTATCTGAAGCCTCGGCAGAGATGCCTTCGGTCTCGTTCAAGGTTGCCTCATCCGTCTTGCTTTCGGTGTCGTTCTCCACACTCTCCGAAGCACTCTCGACTGTGCTCGTTTCGGTGGTATCCTCCTCAGAGGAACGCTCACCGCAAGCGTAAAGGATCAAGGAAAAAGACAAAATTACGGCAATGCACAATAAAAATTTCTTCATAATGATCAATCATCCTCAACGGGAACTTCGTCGAGAGTCATATCCTCAAGATCGAGAATATTTCCGTCCTTCAGCGCAGCCCCATCGCCTGTCTCAAGGTCAGAACCCACGTCTGCGGAGGAGGTATCCTCCTCATTGGCGACCGTAGAGATCTCGTCCGTGGTATCCTGCTCGTCTTCGCCGCGCCTTCTGCC
>JAZSJO010000070.1:0-15100 GCA_045534365.1 Eubacteriales bacterium | reverse complement strand
ACGTATTCTCCCAGTTTAACAACGACGGCAAGGGTAATTACACCGAGCTTGCTCAGAAGAACATCGATACCGGCATGGGTCTTGAAAGACTTGCTTGCGTAATGCAGGGTGTTGACAATATGTTCGAGGTCGATACCATCCGCAAGGTCATCGACAAGACCTGGGAGATCGCGGGTAAGACCTCCGGTAACGATGCGGACAACGATATTTCCATCCGCGTTGTTACCGACCACTCCAGAAGCGCAATGTTTATGATATCCGACGGCGTTATGCCCTCCAACGAGGGAAGAGGCTACGTCCTCCGCCGTATAATCCGCCGCGCTTGCCGCCACGGTAAGCTTCTTGGCATAAATCATCCTTTCCTCGTTGATACCGTTACGGTTTCTATCAACGAAAGCTGCAGAGCTTATCCCGAGCTTGACGAAAAGCGCGACTATATCCTCAAGGTGATTTCTATGGAAGAGGAAAGATTTGACGCAACGGTCGACGCAGGTCTCTCTATCCTCTCCGACCTCATCAGAGGCGCAATATCCGACCACGCCGATACTATTTCGGGCGAAGACGTGTTCAAGCTTTACGATACGTTCGGATTCCCCATAGACCTCACCCGCGAGATCGCAGAGGAGAGCAACCTTAAGATAGACGAAGACAAGTTCCTTGAGCTTATGCAGCAGCAGAAGACACGCGCAAGAGAGGCAAGAGCTAACATCGGCGGTTGGGACGAGTCCTCAAAGTCTCTGCTTTCCGACCTTCCAAAGACCGAATTTACGGGCTACACCGATTTCAAGAGCGATGCGAAGGTAATTGCCATTCTTACAGAAGAGGGAAGCGTCAACAGCGTTTCCGAGGGTGATTGCACTATCGTTCTTGACCGCACACCCTTCTACGGAGAGGGCGGCGGACAGGTTGGAGATACGGGAACTATCTACTCCGAAAAATTCCTCGGTACTGTTTATGATACAAAGAAGACCGACGGCGTTTATATCCACCTCTGCACGGTTGCGAACGGTGAAGTGACCGTTGGTGACGCCGTTACTGCTGACATCAACGACTCGAAGCGCATGGCGACCTGCCGTAATCATTCGGCTGCTCACTTGCTTCAGGCGGCTCTCCGTACCGTTCTCGGCAACCACGTTGAGCAGGCGGGCTCTTACGTTAACGAAGATGTTTGCCGTTTCGACTTCACTCATTTTGCGGCTTTGACTACCGACGAGATACAGAGAGTAGAGGCTCTTGTTAATATGCACATCCTCGCGGCCAACGATATCGTCACTATGGAGACCGATATCGAGACCGCTAAAAAGAACGGCGCTATGGCGCTCTTCGGTGAGAAGTACGGAAGCGTTGTCCGTATGGTCAAGATGGGTAATTTCTCGACCGAGCTTTGCGGTGGTACGCATTGTAACAATACGGGCAAGATCGGTCTGTTCAAGATAACCTCCGAGTCCTCGGTTGCCGCAGGCGTTCGTCGTATAGAGGCTGTAACGGGAATGGGCGTTCTTGAGCTTATCGCGGCAAAGGATAAGCTTATTATTAATACCGCGGCAGAGCTTAAGGTACAGAATCCCGCTGACATCGCAAAGAGAGCAACTCAGCTTCAGGGTGAGATCGCTTCTATGAAGAAGGAGATCGAGGCGCTTAATTCCAAGCTTGCGGGAAGTAAGCTTAACGACGTACTTGCGAACGCCGCTCAGGTCGGCTCGCTTAAGCTCGTGACATACGTTGCTGAAGGTATGGAGATCGACGCCGCAAGAAGTCTTGGCGATAAGATCAAGGCAGAGCATAACGATACGGTTGCCGTTCTTGCCGTTAACTCGGGCAATAAGCTCAACTTTATCGCGGTTGCGGGTAAAGATGCAGTTGCCGCAGGCGCGCACGCAGGCAAGATAGTAGGTGCCGTTGCCGCAATTACAGGCGGTAAGGGTGGCGGACGTCCCGATTCTGCTATGGCAGGCGGACGCGATGCTTCCAAGATTGCAGAGGCACTCGACAGCGCAAAGGCAACGCTTGAGGGAATGCTTAAATAATTTTTGATCTCAAAGGGATATTTTCCGAAGCGACTCCGTAAAATATCCCTTTGATTTATAAGTCTTTATAAGAATTTTGACTTTTATGGAGGACATTATGATCTGGGGCAATTTCGGTGTGGCTCATATAATATCTCTAATAACCGCCGCACTCATCATCTTTTGTTTATATTTAATATTAATGAAACTCACTCAAAAAGCGCAGATAATAATTTTAGGCATCCTTTCCTTTGCGGGTATAGCGGCGATAATATATAATCTCGTCGCATGGGACTCTCCCTTTGAATATCTGCCCTTCCACTTGTGTTCAATAAATGCAATACTTCTGCCCGTAACGGTCTTTACGCGAAACAAGACTCTGGGCAATCTGCTTCTTTTCTGGAGTCTGGGCGCGTTTCTTGCGCTTGTGATAAATAACGCTATGGCAGAGGCGCAGATATTGTCCCTGCCGTTTGCCTTTTATTATTTTCCTCACGTGCTTGAATTCGGCATACCGATCCTCTTATTCAGGCTTAAGCTTGTAGAAAAGGATTTCAAATGTCTCACTTCAACCCTGAGTATCACTCTCGGAATTTTCACGTTAGTCCATTTTATAAATCTTGGATTAAATTCCTATTTGTACGAAAACAATATCACAAACCCCGCGGGAAATCTGATCCAAGTAAATTATATGTACACGATAATCCCCGAAAATCCTTTGCTTGCTCTGTTTTACAGTATTATTCCTTATCCCTATTTGTATCTGCTTCTTGCTTTACCGATAATAGCAATTTATCTCTTGGTCATATATCTGCCGCAGATAATCAAGCAAAGAAAATATCGCAAATCCGAAGAATAATTTATCATAATACATAATGAAAAAGGACGCCATGAAAATAGGTATGTTTATACTTGCCGCAGTTCCCAAAACGGCACCCGATACTCTTTGTCTTATACTCTGTATCGAGGATCTCACTCTTACCGAATAATATTTTGAGGAAGAGCTCATTTGAGCTTTTCCTCATTTTTACGAAAAAGGAGAGAGCCTTCTAAAAAGCTTTCTCCTTTTTGCGTATATTATTTAATTTTAATAATTGGATGTACCCAGACACCGTGATCATTACGGAAATACACCTTAAAAATTTTGCATCGCTTGGAATTGGTCGAGTAAATTCACGATTCAACTTTTCTTCATCAACCGACTCTTCCGTGTCCTTAATTTTCGCAGTATAATAACAGCTATCGCCGTAAGGAAGGTCTCGAAAGAGACATTTTCGGTAAAAAACATTTCCTTTAACTCGGTGGATGCGTAGGGAAAGCCAGTAACCTCAACACCTACGGGCAAAACGGTATTTCCCACGCTATTCAAATAAGTAAGAATGTCTCTGACGGGTGTCCATTTGAAACCGGTAAGTTGTCTTGAGCGAGCTATAACTGCCGTCTTGGCTTTTGTGTTGGGTAACGTACTGTTAGCATACTGTCACCCTTTGAAAGGATTGTTAGCCGCGGTATCTTTCATCTCCTGAATTACGGCGCGAGGTCTTTTAGCCTTGAAGATAGCAGAGCCCGCAACGATAACGTTCGCTCCCGCAGAGGTGAGCATACCAACGTTTTTAGCATTGATACCACCGTCAACCTCGATGTCGAGACTGATTCCTCGCTCGGAAGCATATCTGCGAAGCTTTGATATCTTTTCAAGCGTCTCGGGAATAAGCGATTGACCTCCAAAGCCGGGCTCAACGGTCATAATAAGCGCCATATCTATGTGACCCAATAGGGGATAAAGATGCTCAACGGGAGTTTTGGGAGAGATAGCGACAGCCGCTTTCATCTCGTAAGAATGGATAAGATGGATCACCGACATGGGATTTTCACAAGCCTCGTAATGCACGGTAATAATATCCGCGCCTGCCTTGACGAAGCTGTCGATATATCTCTCGGGACGCTTTATCATAAGATGAACGTCGAATATCATATCGGTGCATTTTCTGATACCAGCGATAAGATCGGGGCCGAAGCTCAAATTCGGCACGAACGCGCCGTCCATAACGTCAAGATGCAGATACTGTGCGCCTGCGTCGCTGACTCTTTTGATATCAGCGGAGAGATTGGCGTAATTCGCGGCAAGTAAAGAGGGAGCTATATAGATCATAACCTATACCTAACCTTTCTAAGTAATCAAACTAAAAATAAATTAAAAAAATTGTAGAAAAGAAGCGCGCAACCTCATATTATGTCGTATAAGGCAACGCTTCGGGATAGCCTTTTTTGTGTTTAAAGATAAGGAAGTGGGGAATTTTTACGGCGTTTCCGCGGCGATAATATACAGAGGTCGTTGCTCTGCGGCGGCCTCATTTTTTGCTTGAAAAAATCAAAGCTTTTTCAAAAGGCAGACCGCGTGAGCCGCGATACCGAGTCCTTCGCCCGTAAAGCCAAGCTTTTCTTCGGTCGTCGCCTTAACGCTGATATTTTCAATATCAGTATTAAGCGCGTTGGCGATATTTTTTCGCATATTCTGAATATGTGGAGCAAGCTTTGGCGCCTGAGCGATAACGGTAGCGTCAACGTTGCATATCGTAAATCCACGATCACGCATCAACACTGCAACGCGTCTGCAAAGCCCGATGCTGTCCGCGCCATCGTACTCGGGATCGGTATCGGGGAAAAGCTTCCCAATATCACCGAGCGCCAAAGCGCCGATTATCGCGTCCATTATCGCGTGAACGAGCACGTCGGCGTCGGAATGTCCCAAAAGACCTTTGGAATAAGGGATATCTACTCCACCTATCACGCATTTTCTGCCCTCGACGAGCCTGTGAACGTCATATCCGTGACCTATTCTCATTTTTCGTCACCCTCACTTGCGTTATCTGCGTTTTCAGGCTCCGCTCTCGCCTTAAGGATAGCCTCTGCGAAAATAATATCCATAGGCTCTGTGACCTTGATATTCTCACGGCTGCCTTCAACGAGCTTGACGGGTATTCTTATATGCTCAAGCAGTGAAGCATCGTCAGTGCCCTCGAAGTTTTCGTCTCGGGCGATATATGCCGCCGCTCTGAAAGCGTTGGTCTGAAAGACCTGCGGTGTTTGCGCCTGCCAAGCAAGCTTTCTCTCGGGCGTATTTTCGACGAAGGCGTTTTTGTCGCCTATCTTGACGGTATCCACCGCCTTGATAGCTAAAACCGCGCCCTTATGAAGATACGCGCCGTGACAAGCCTTGTATATCATCTCTTCGGTAACGAGACATCTCGCGCCGTCGTGAATGGCGATAAACTTTGATTTATCGCTGACGTTGTCGACGCCGAATCTTGCCGACTCCTGCCTCGTCTCGCCGCCCTCAACGACCTTAAAAGGCTTCGTTATGCCGTAAGTCTCGGCAAAGCCGTCGTATTTTGATATCTCGTCCTTCTTTGCTACGATAATTATCTCATCAATAAGAGGGGATTGCTCAAACTGAAGAACGGTACGGGCGATTATCGGCATACCGCAAAGAGTGAGGAACTGTTTGCTCGTATCCTCGCCCATGCGGGTAGAAGAGCCTGCGGCGAGAATTACCGCAGAAGTAAAATATTTCTTTTCGGTCTTTCCAGCAATTGCTCTCAAGACCTCCGCTATCTTATGCGGCGCATCCTTTCTTTCAGCCATTTTTTATCACCTTTCAGTAAAATCAATTATCGTTTTCTATGGCCGTCACCATATCAACGCGGGACTGATGTCTGCCACCCTCGAATTCGGTATCAACGAAAAGATCGACCATATCACAGGCAAGTCCCGCTCCCACGACTCTGCCACCAAGACAAAGAACGTTGGCATTGTTGTGCATTCTCGTCATTCTTGCAGAGAAGGTATCAGAGCAACAAGCCGCGCGGATTCCTCTGTGTTTATTTGCCGCCATAGACATACCTATACCTGTTCCGCATACCAGAATTCCGCGCTCGAACTCACCGCTCTGTATCTTTTTGCAAAGAGCGCGAGCATAATCGGGATAGTTGCAGGAATCGCTCGTATAAGTTCCCACGTCGGTGACCTCAATACCTCTCTTGTTGAGATGTACAATAATTTCATTCTTAAGCTCGAGACCGCCGTGGTCGCACCCTATAACTATTTTTTTCATACCGTTAAACCTTTCTGTCTTTAATCATCAATTTATGCCAAGTCTTTCGTTTCTCTCGCGTTCAGCCTGAGAGGGACGAAGATATATGGGTACAAGCTCGGCATCGGTGAGCGTATCTCCCATCTTATATTTTTCAAGTGCGCAACAAGCCACGCTGTACGCGTTCTGAAGCCGCTGTCTTTCGGGAACGAAATGTATCCTCGTTTTCTTAAAGCCCTTTTCGGTTATAGAATAACCGTCTCCGCAGAGATATACTTGCTTTTCACAGTCTGCAAGCTCCTCGTCAAGCTCTTCTATCGAGAGAGCTCTGTCGGGGCAAAGGCGGGTAATAACTCCGTTATTGCATTCATAGATAGCGTTATATACCTGATTTCTTCTTGCGTTCATCACGGGACAGAGAATGCCGTTATAGCCTATAAGATTATAGGCAAGCGCATCAAGAGTTGATACCGAGACGCAGGGCTTGTTCTTTCCGTAAGCGATACCCTTGATAGTCGCCGAGCCAATTCTCACACCCGTAAACGATCCGGGACCCGTGCTGCAGGCGAAAGCGTCTATCTCGCTTATTTCTGTTTCAGAGATCTTCAGGATCTGCTCGACGACAGGAAGAAGCGTCTGAGAATGGGTATTTCCCGTATTAACGGTCATTTCAGCGATAAGTCTGCTATCATCACAAATAGCGGCAGTACAGACGTCCGCCGTACTGTCAAGTGCTAAGATCTTCATTATTAATTCTGAACTCCAATTAAACTGATAACAATATTTCTTTTGTCTCCAAGATCGACCTTCTCGATCTCAACCTTGATGTAGCTTTCGGGAAGAGCGTAGGGGATAAGCTCACACCACTCCGCAATACATATCGCGTCGGGGCGGAGGTAATCGTAAAAGCCAATAGAATAGAGGTCATCCTCGTCGGCAATTCGGTACATATCAAAATGATATACCTTTTTAACGCCGCATACGACCGAGGAGCATTTATACTCGTTGACCAGGGAAAACGTAGGAGACCTTACGGTCACACCTCGACACAGCTCCGAGCAAAATCCGCGAACGAAGGCGGTCTTGCCAACTCCTATATCACCGTACATAGCCACGAAACGAGGCAGGGTATCGTCGCCTGATATCGTCTCGGCAAGTTTTTTCCCTATCGCCTCGGTCTCGGCAAAGCATTGGGTAATTTTTTTTATGGGAAATTTCATATCGGTCAATTTGCAACAAACGCGTATTTTTCCATAGATTTCACGGCTGCGATAAATCTCTCGTCTCCCCTGACGGATGCCCATATTCTGTTGGCAAAGCGTCCGCGAAGAAGCTTGGCGCAGAGAGTCACACCCTCACCCTTGGTATATTCAACGGTATTGAGAAGAAGAGAAGAGTAATTCTTGCTTCCCTCAACGGAGTCGAATGCTATCGCATATTCTGACATCGTCTCAACGCACTTAATGGCGATCTCGCGCTCACCCTTTACAAGATAGAGCATCGCAAGCTGACGGTAGGAGTTTGCTATTCTGTCATTATAGTAAAGATAATCCTCGTCGAAGACGACGTCAAGCACCTTGATAGCCTTCTTCATTATCGCTATCTTCTCGTCAATAGAATAATGGTCGCCCGATATATCGGGTACGCAAGCGATATTATACATATGCCACCACATATTGTCGGCAAATTCCATAATATTTACCTGCGCCTGTCTGAAGGCGATGTCACCCGTAAGAACCGTTGCCTTGACTATCTCTTTACTGTAGCCCATGCCGTGAAGCTTTTCGGCAATGTCAAGCGCCATCTTGTCGTTACCAAGCTGATGAGAATAGATATCGCAAAGAGTCTTTTTGGTCTCGTCGCGAAGCTCGTCCTCGGTGCAATAATCAAGAATGTGATTGCAAAGGGAAACGGCTTCCATAAGATCGTTTTTATTAGGCTTTCCCTCGGCTGACAGAGCAGAGAGCGTTTTTGCCAGCTCAAGCTGTATTTCGTAAGAAGATGGTATCTCGGCATACGCTTCACGCAAAAGAGCAAGACATTCCTCAAGCTTTTCGTTTTCCGAAAGAGCGTCTGCCGCGGCGAGATATTCCTTGATCCTTGATTCCTTCTGAATACTGTCGTAGCAAAGAAGCTCGTCCATTCCAACGCCAAAAAAATCTGCAATCTGTGGCAGAGTTTCAATGTCGGGGTAACATATCTCCGACTCCCAACGGGAGACCGCCTGAGGAGTTACGCCAAGATAAGCCGCAAGCTTATCCTGAGTTACGTCGTTGTTTTTTCTCAGAAGACGTATCTTCTTACCGATCTTAATTTCTGTCATAATAAAAGTCCTTTCCGACATATTTACACACATAATATTATATATCATTTTTAAGTATATGTCAATAATCAATTTACAGAAAAAATCTATTGTTTAAAAAATATTTTCAATAAAATATAAAAACCCTCTTTACTTTCACGCAATAAAGTGGTAAAATATATATGTAAAAATAAGCCGAACGGCAATTACGAGGTGGATATGACTAATAAACACAACGAAGACATCGATTTTCTTTACAGATGCCTGACCTCTCTTGAAACCGTCGAGGATTGTAAAAATTTCTTCGAGGATATCTGCACGACTGCAGAAATACAGGAAATGTCGCGTAGATTAAAGGCGGCAAAAATGCTCAGCGAGGGAATAGTTTATTCCGAGATCGCCACTAGTACGGGCTTGAGCACGGCTACCATAAGTCGCGTAAACCATTGTCTCAAGTACGGTAGCGAAGGATATCTTAAGGTATTGGACAAGATCAAGCTTGAAGATAAAAAGCTTTTAAAATAATTTATGGCAAATTACGATTCTATAGCATCGGTCTACGATAATATAAATTCCGAGATAGATTATTCCGCTTGGGCGGATTTTATCGAAAAATGCTTCACACGCTATCTCACGGCAAAGCCCGAGCTTGTGCTTGACCTTGCTTGCGGAACGGGAAGTATGACCTTTGAGCTTCATTCAAGGGGCTACGATATGATCGGCGCAGATTCAAGCGAGGATATGCTCACCGAAGCGCTTGACAAGGCTTACGACAAGGAAATATCGGATATACTGTTTTTAAAGCAGGATATGCGCTCGTTCGAGCTTTACGGCACGGTTGGGGCTATCGTATGTTGCCTTGACAGCGTAAATTATCTGACGAAAATATCCGACCTTGAAAAATGCTTTGCCTGCGCGCACAATTATCTCGATCCCGACGGACTTTTTATATTCGACGTAAACACTCCGTATAAATTTGAGAATATTTACGGAAATAATCATTATATATTCGAGGACGACGATTCATCGGGAAGCTGCGCTTATTGCGGTTGGCAGAATGAATACGACAGAGAAAGCCGACTTTGCAATTTCTATCTTTCGGTGTTCACAGAGGAAGAGGACGGAAGGTTTTCGCGATGTGACGAGACGCAGACAGAACGTTGTTATACGAAAGATGATTTAAGCTCTTCTTTGGAAAAAAGCGGCTTCGAGATCATAGGATTTTTCGGTGATTTCGGTTTTTCAGAGCCGAAAAACGATTGTCAGCGATGGTATATCGTAGCAAAAGCAAAAAAATAATGGAGATCAAAATGGCACAGTCTAAGATTTTGCGCGCTATGACAAGCGACGGAAGCGCAAGAATACACGTTATAAATTCTACCGATATAGTTAATAAGGCTATTGGCTATCACAACACCTCTGCTACCGCGACCGCAACTCTCGGCAGACTTCTTACCGCCACGTCGATGATGGGATGTATGCTGGGGGACAAGGAGGACACCATCTCGGTTTCTCTTAACGGTGACGGCCCTGCGGGCAGAGTTATCGCGGTGAGTGATTATATCGGAAACGTCCGGGGATATATTCAAAATCCCAACGTTGAAATACCGCTCAAATCAAACGGCAAGCTTGACGTATGCGGAGCCGTGGGAAGGGGATTTCTCAATATAATCAAGGACATGGGCTCGTCCGAGCCTTATAACGGTTCTATTGATCTGGTTTCGGGCGAGATAGCAGAGGATATCACCGCATATTACGCGCAAAGCGAGCAGATACCTACCGTATGCGCACTGGGCGTTTTGGTCGATACAGACCTTTCCTGTAAAGCGGCGGGAGGCGTTATTATTCAGCTCTTGCCCTTTGCCGACGATGAAACGGTCACTCAAATTGAGAAGAACGTTCCTTTGCTTTCTAACGTATCAAAGCTCTTCGATAAAGGAATGAGTAACCAAGAAATAGCTGCATTGGCACTTCAGGGAATCGAATACGATCTTTTCGATGAGATAGACATAGACTACGTCTGCACCTGCTCTCGCGATCGGATGGAAAAGGCGATGAAATCTATCGATCCTAAAGAGCTTCGCAAAATGTTCGACGAGCAGATTGCGGAGGGAAAAGCAGAGGAGCTTGAAATAGTCTGCCGCTTCTGCAATTCAAAATATTCGTTTACGCCGAAGGATATACTTTGATAATCAGCAGAATATTCAAACGCTTCACCAATATATCTCCAACCGAATGCAGAAAAAGCTCTTTGAAAAACCCGGCTTCTTAATATGCAAAAAATCCGCCTAAAACGGCGGATTTTTGCCTTCAAAAGAACTTTTAATTCAATGCAGTCTTTTTCAAAAGCTTATTCAGAAGCGAGGTAAAGGGAACTACAAGAAGTCCCGTCGCAAAGTTGCTGATCCCGTGGATAACGTCGAAATACGCTCCCATCGAAAGCCAAGCGATAGTTTGTTCAAAATTCAGATTGAAGAACAAAGACTGCGCAGGCGCGTAAAGTATTCCAAAGGCAAAGCCGTGAAGTGAGCAGATGATGGGGTAGATGATGAAAGACAACCATCTTGGCATTCTTTTAGGCAAAAGCATCGTGATGCCCCAAAGAATAGTCCATATATAAAGATAGGGTATCCACCAGACATCAAATCCGGCAAACAATCCGTTCAATAAAACGTATACGTATATGGGTATCAGGGCTTTTGCGCGAAAGGTGAGCGTATAAACCATCGTAAGCATTCCGAGCAGATGAATGTTTGGCAACGCCTCCATAATTACCTTTGAGCAGAACATAAGAGCGCCGAGCATAGAGAAGAGCACCATATATAGCACTCTCTTACGCCAATAATCTCTTTCTCTCATATTTTACTTTGTGTAGACAAATCTGTAATGCTCTTCGCCACTGATATCAGCTTCATCAACGCCAACCATCATAAAGTCTTCGCCCTGATAGAACGCCCAATATGCCTGATCATTCTCCCAGCTTGCTTCAATTCCGTTCAGAATGTTGAAGAAGGAAGCATCATTGATAAGTCCGTGCTCGTACATAGCCTCTCCAAGCGTCGCCTTATCGGTCTTAAGCGTGATGGTTATTACTTGCCCATCAGCCTCAATATCTAAGCTTACTGTTTTTTCCCCATCACCGAGAGTGACGTCAGCAAGGTAGGTCGCGCTCTCCCAAAGTCCCGTTTTCCCTACCTTTTCACCGCAGGACGCGAGGCAGATAAGACACACGAGTACAATAACGATTGAAACTGCTGATACGATTGATTTTTTCATAATGCAAAAAATCCTTTCTTGTGTTATATATTCACAAAAAGGATAAAATAAAAGCGCTCTTCAAGGAGCGCGAAAAGCAGCGGAGGCTTCCGCTCAAGCCACCGCAAGACCTTTCTCTCTCCAATTGCCCAAGAGACCTTTATCGGTCACAGTACGATAAGCATTCCGACTTGATCGTTTTTAAAAAAGCAAACGAAGATACGGTAATGGCTGTTGTTGCGGATTCTCACCGCGATTTCCTTATCCCCGAGCGATACCGTCACGCAGTACGCCCGACAACGAATTTTTGATATAAAAATCCGGATGAACTGTGTTATTCTTTTGTGTATTTTAATTGTACCACAAACCATTTCAAAAATCAATAGGTTTCTACAAAAAAACGCCCTGCCGAAATAATTTCGACAGGATATTTTTATCAATTATTCTTTTACGAGAACGACTACCGTGGGAACATCGCCCTTTTCGATCTGCTCTTCGGGGGAATTTGCGTAGGCTCTGAGCTTATCATCCTCGGTAAGAAGGATACCTTGGCGTCGAACGACGAAAACAAGAGGCAGATTCTTTTTTAATTTTGGCGTAGACATATAAGCTTGCCCCCATTTTACAATTATTATGCACGAAAAGCGCCTGATCTGTGGGGTATGATGCCATAAGGAGTCCTGATTTCTCACGCAAACGCAAAGCCTTTATACGCTTTTACGTTTAGAAAATTACAACTCACAAAAACAGATATTGCAATACATTTAGATATTTTTTGCGCTTTTTCACACTTTTTCAGATTTTCTTTAATAAAATGCAAACAAATGTACAAAAAGAGACGCGAAGGTCTCTTTTTGATTTAAAAATATTATAAAAAAAGCTTTCTTAGCTGTTTCCCTGATATAGCCGCATCAAGCGCCGATGGCAAAAGGGTAAAATCTGCCACGAGCGAATGAGGCTTTTTTACAGGCTCATCCTGATTCATAGGAACGAAATATATATTTTTTCTTGCAAGTAATCTTGCAAGATTGCCGAGATTTGCCGACATTGCGTCGTTCGAAGCCAACGCTATGAGCAGAGGACGGTCGCAACGCAAGTGAGCCTTCGCCGCCATACAAACGGGCGTATCGGTAATGCCGTTTGCAAGCTTTGCCAAGGTGTTGCCCGTGCAGGGTGATATTACCAGAGCATCAAGAGAAATTTTTGGTCCAAGCGGCTCTGCGGCGGCAATGGTCTTGATTATTTTTCTGCCGCAAAGCGACTCTATCCTGTCTACCCATTCCTCGCTTCTGCCGAATCTCGTATCCGTGTAGCAGGCGTTAAAGCTCATTATGGGTAAAACGTCACCGTATTTTTTTACTACTGCCTCAAGTGCCGAAAATGAATCCTTGAAGGTGCAAAACGATCCGCAAAAAGAATAACCTATCATATATAAATACTCCTTTCCGTCAAAATTTCCGAGATCGTCTCAAAAACGTACTCACCCGCGCTGACGGGCGCGTATTTTCCCGGAAGCGACGGCGCAAATATCGTTTGTATTTCCGCCTCTCTTGCCGCAGACAAGTCGATACCACCGGGGGACGAAGCTATTTCTATATATAAAGGTCTGTTGCGGATACAGCTCAAAACCTTATCCGTGAATATAACGTGGGGGACCGTATTGAAAATAACGTCAAAGCCGTCGGCTCTGTTACAAAACTCCCGATTATCCTCGCCAAGCTTTATAACGTCGTATCCCGAAAGCTCCAACTCATTTTTCACCTTTTCGTTTCTCACGGCGACCGTCACGCAAGCACCAAGCTTATCAAGCATATCGACAAGCAGGCTTCCTATTCGTCCGTACCCACTTACAAGAGCATTCATTCCCGCTATCGTCTTTTCGGTATGCTCCATAGCTATCATCAACGCGCCTTCGGCGGAGGGAAGCGCGTTCTTTTTTTGCAGACTTTCGCTCAAATAATAGTCGTTTACGTATATTCCTTTTTCCTCTCCGATACGCAAAAGCTCCTGCGGCATCTTACCTCCGATAATAGCTTGGCAAGCGTTTTTTACGGCAAGATCAATAACGTCCGTAAGCTTTATTTTTTCTGAAATAATGTTTGAAGAAAAAGCGATATTTACGTTGTCTCTCGTTGCAGGCAAGGGAAGTAATACTACATCACACCCCTCAATAGCCTTCTCAACGCTCGAGCAAAGCCTGCCGCCGAAAAATTCACCAAGTCCGAAAACTCGAACGGAATGCCCGCGCTCCGCAAGTCGTTTTCCGATCATCGCCTGTCTTCGGTCTCCGCCGATAATAGCAAATATATGTTTATGTTTATGTTTATTTTTATCGGTCTCCATAAAGTACCTCTTGTAAAAATCGAAATAGAGACCAAAATAATCGGTCTCATTCCATTTTATGAACTATGCGGAAAAAGAGTGAGAAAAGTCGAAAGCGTAAAATGAAAGAATTAATTTGTAAAACGACGGTTTGTTAACAAAATATTCAAACAATAATCTCTTGAATATGCTATAATTAAATTAATAATGCCGAGTTTTTCGGCTTCGGTATGATTTTTACCGTAAATAGTAATTAATATCTTACGGAGGTATTTATGTCTGAACTCAAAATGCTTGCCATTGACCTCGGCGCGTCCAGCGGCAGAGGAATAGTTGGCTCGTTCGATGGCAACAAACTCACTTTGAGAGAAAATCATCGCTTCTCAAACGATCCCGTTTTCGTAAACGGAAGATTCACCTGGGATATTCTCAGAATCTTCTTCGAGATCAAGAACTCTATAACAAAGACCGTTATCGACGGCGACAACGTCTCCTCAATGGGTATCGATACCTGGGGCGTTGACTATGCGTTTATCGATAAAAACGGCAGAATGATGGCTAACCCCACCCACTACCGCGATACGAGAACTGTAAACATCACCGATTACGTAAAGCAGTTCGTATCTCCCGAAGAGATATACAAGGTAACGGGTATTCAGGCCATTGATTTCAACACGCTCAATCAGCTTGCTGCCGACCGTCGCGATGATCCAGATATGTTGGCAAGAGCAGACAAAATGCTCTTCATTCCCGACCTTCTCAACTATTTCCTTACGGGTAAGATGGCAACGGAGTATACTATAGCCTCCACGGGTATGATACTCGACGCGGCAAAGAGAGATTTCGCGTTCGACCTTACCGATAAGCTCGGCGTTGATTGCAAGCTCTTCGCTCCTCTCGTTCAGCCCTGCAACAATCTCGGCGCACTTCTTCCTCAGATCAACGAAGAGGTCGGCAAAAACAACATCAAGGTAGTAAACGTTGCTTCTCACGACACCGCAAGTGCGGTTATCGCCGTTCCCGCAAAGAACAAGGATTTCATCTACATATCCAGCGGAACCTGGTCGCTTATGGGTGCAGAGCTTCCCAATCCTCTTATCAATGACGGTACAATGCTCGCTA
>JAZSJO010000205.1:0-13631 GCA_045534365.1 Eubacteriales bacterium | reverse complement strand
CGCACTCTACCCATTCGCCGTCAACAAGCTCCTCTACCTTAGGAGACGTCAGCATACTGAAGCCGTATACTCTGACGGCTACGTTATTTTCTCCTCCCGACAGGGTGAACTGAGCCGTCTTACCGTCGACGGAACGAACTCTCGGCAGATATACGCTTTGGATGATCTCGTCGGTTTCAGAAGTGACCGTCAAGGGATCCAGTATCGTGTTTTCACGAACGTCTCTTACGTTTTTGTCAAGAAGCTTTTCGCCGGTTTCCTCATTTATGATATCGTCATATTTTCCGTCGTATTCCTGAGAGCCCCAAGGCATCACGATCGCGTTGATCGTAAATTTGTCTCCTGCCTTCAGCTCAACCTTTCCAAGATCAAGGGAAAGTCTTACATGATCCAACGAGTTAACAATCACAAACGTCGGTTCAACCTGTTCTCCGCCAATTACAAACTCGGAGTCGCAGATCATAAACGCCATATTTACGTATCCATTCTTGTACACGTAATCGGGCATATCGAAGTATGAAAAATACGGACTCTCATCGCCGAGCTTATATATCTTTTCTTCGCCTGCGATCGTATTCGCCTTCGCGTATGCAAACTCGTTATTCTCGTCGAGATAGCCAACTCTCTTATACGTACCTCCCAGGTCGTTATCAGTAACTCCGTAGAACTGAAAGTCCTTTGCGAAATTATTGATGGTAACGTCCTCCAGGACGGTATATTCCATAGTGTAATAGGTCCTGTTTTCATCGGTTTGAGGCATTTCAAGATGAGTGTATGTGACTGCTATCTTTCCATCGTCCGATACGTTATCCCATTTAACCTCCGCATAGGTCGGTCCGTAGGAAAGGATCGTCTGGTTCTTCACCTCAACCGAGTTGAAATTACCTTTCGAATCGGTATACTCAAGCCAGGAGTGAGCTCCACCGCTGGTGTGCTGAGGATCTCCATTCGTCCAAAGGGGCGCGGACATTGCTCTGTGGTCGGGCAAGGTGTCAAAACGAATGCCCTTCTTTCCAACGTCTTTACTCGTCAGAAAATTCGGAACTATGCAGTTCGTTTCGGTAACACCCGTAGACAAATGATAATAGGGGAATCCGAATGGGATCTGCGAAAGCTGCTTGAGCGGATATTTGCCCCAATTCATATACAGATTCAGGATATTATATTCATATTTTTCTCCCGCTTTAAGAGAGAGGCAGAATATCGCCTCGCTGAATACGGGGTCGTCCAGATTAAAGAGATTTCTGTCACCTGTCGCCTCCGAGAAGTTTTTGATGACCTCGATCGGAACGGGCAACATCATAAGGTCTGCGTCAAGCAACGCCGCGCACTCAATAGAGGGGTTGGATCGACTTGTCATTATATAAATATCTCTGTCAATCTTACCCGCTACGATCTCAAAATTAGCTCTGAAATTCTGGTTGAAATTCCTAAGGAAAGACGAAAATCCTCCACCTCTTGAAGAAAACTGCAGAACGTAAATGCCTCGCATCGCATCGTATCCTGTGAATTCAGCGCTATCCGAGTTTTTCTCGACTACCCTGACCTGATTTATTCCAATAGGATTTCTTTCACAATAGGTCTCGTATAAGAACTCCTCAAAATCGTGGTTTTCATCGGTGTATATTCTTTGTCCTAAGTAAAAATCGTTAGCATTATTCGTGCCCGCGATCGATGGAGTAAGAGTTCCGTTTGGCACTACTCTCGTTTGCTCTATAACGTAATAGCCGTCGATCTCTGTCACCTTGATGCTTCCGCCGACCTCGTCATTGGGCATAATGAAGCCGAATATACCCGTATCCTTTATATCGAAGCCGACACATTCAACGCTATTCCAATCAATACCGTCAAGTGTTGTATGCTCTCCCGCGCCGTCCTTTATCAAAAGCTTATCTACGGTGGAGACGGCGACCTTCGTAAGCATTCCGACCTCGTCAATATCGGTTCTCTCCGAAACCGTTGCAAACTGTACTGCATGATGCATCTTGTCGGAATAAACGTAAAAATGGCGGTTTATGCTTATCTCCCCCGGAACAGACTCCGGAATGTCGCTCTTTCCAAAAGAAATAGCTGTTATGGTAATAGCTTCGTTTATTCTTCCTTCCAGATCCATACGGATAGACGTTATCTTTTCGTTTTCCCGTATAATATCGTCAAGTGAATACAGATAGGTGTCGTATTCACCGTCAGAAATTAACGAATACTCATTAATCGTACATTTTTCATTATAGTTAGGGTATTTGTCCGTAGTTAAAAAGATCTTACCAAGCTTCAACTCTTCGCCTGCCTTTACCACAAACTTAAGAGTATCCACATCCGCACAGCTTATCTCAAATCCGTCGTAAACGAAGAAAGGATCGATCGTGTCGGTGATGATAAAACTCATACCGTCTTCTTGCTTTTTGCCCCTTATCGTATGGCTGCGCGTTTTGTTGAAGTTCTGCACGTTTATCGTCGTTTCGTTCAATAGCCCCATCTGCTTCGGGACAAAGCCTTGAAACTCAAATATTGCCTCGTAGAAGTAGTAACCGAAGCGATACAGGTTATATTCCGCGCTCTTGATCGAATCAGACGCGTAGAACTCACTTCCGTCCGCCATACGAATAAATACGTCCATCGTATTTTCTACGTACGGATTTCCTTTGGTGTTGGTAATCGACGCAACAAGCTGATCCGCTCCGTTGGAACGGGCATAGCTCAACGTCATTTCTTGATTTTGAAGATTATAGTGAGTACGGCTTCCGTCCGTAAAATACGCCTGCACACCGTTTGCCAAACCGTTTGATAGCTCGATCAGGTCAGCGTGCTCGCCCTCAAGACGTAGCTCTGTCTCTGTCTCTGTCTCTGTCTCCGTCTCCGTCTCTGTCTCTGTCTCTGTCGCGCTACCTGACGCGGTATCTTCAACGCTTGTTGTTTCTTCTTCACTTTCCGACGTCGTTTCGCTTTCGGTTGCTATCGAGACAGTCTCGTCAGTAGTTTCCGAATCGTTATCGCAAGATGAAAAAGCAGGAATAAGCATCGCTATCACGAGCAGACAGCAAATAAATGTAATCAGACTTCTTTTCATATAAAACCTCCTTATGTTTGGAATCAGTAACGTATTATTTCCAGATCGTTTTGGAAATGTTCGTTTTATTTCAGGTTCAATCCCGAGATCTTCGCGCCCTTGCACTCTTTGATATGGAAAAGCATTTCGTGATTGAATTCAAGATCCTTTCCGTCCTCGAGCGTCATATTCTCAACGGTAAGATCGTCAATATTCCAAAAGCTTGCAAATCCCGTCTCTCTTTTCACGTGAACCCTGAGTCCGTGCTCCGTTTTGTCGTAGGAGCTTGTCGCGCTTACGTTGCGAAGCGTAACTCTGCTTGCGGCGCCGTCAACCTTTGAGAACAGCATTGCCGCACGCTGTGCCTTGAGTGCGGTCACGTTGGTGATCGAAATATTTCTGACGGGCGTTCCGTTCAACCCCCTTAAGCTCATAAGCAAGCCCGTTTCTTCAACGGTCACGTTTGAAAAATGAACGTTATCTATCTCCGTACCCAAGCCCTGCTGTCCGCCATATTCCGGGTTGAAGCAGAAGCATTCTCCGGCATATTTTATTACGATATTCGATACGGATACGTTCTTTATCGGGAATGTTCCAACGCCTATTCTGAAAGCGCATGCACTTGCTTGAAGCACGCAATTGGTCACGCTTATATTTTCGCAGATCCTGTCCTTATTCTTCAGCCTTCTTCCGCTTCCGCGGAAGGTGATACAATCGTCTCCCGTCAGAATAACGCAATCCGATATTGTGACAAAGCGCGACGTATCCACGTCGATGCCGTCGGTATTCAAATGATAATACGTATTATATATTTTAACACCTTGAACACTTACATAGTCACATCCGTAGAAATAGCATGTCCAGCAGGTCGCATTTTGCATCGTTACGTCACGGACGGTAATATGCTTGCACTCGATGAAGCAGACAAGCTGTCCGGGACGAAGTCTTTCCTTGTCGCGCGGGCCCGCAACTCCCATTTGCCACACGTAGCCGTGAGTGGTATTAGGGTCTAATTCTTCAAAGAACTCAAATGCGTTGCCATCGATAACGCCCGAGCCGGTAATAGCAACGTTTTCACACTCGTGTGCAATTATCAGGTGCTTTCCGTTCCAGCCCTCATTGTCGCTCCGCCAATTCTGCTCGTATGCGTCTTCTTCGTTATAATCATCAAGATTCTTGCTGCCCAAAAGCACAGCTCCGTGGCAAAGATGCAGTTCAACGTGGCTCTTCAGATATATAGTTCCGATATAAAAGGTTCCCGCGGGGATGATGACTCTTCCTCCGGTCTCGGCGCATTTGTCGATCGCTTTTTGTATAGCCTCGGTGGATAATATTTCGTTACTGCAAATTGCACCGTAATCAAGAATATTATAATCCATATATATTACCTCCTTTTTTATATATTACTTTAATTTTAACAAAACCACAATAATTGTTCAATGCACAACAAAGCTTTTATTTAGGACAATCGTGCTTTTTAAAATCGTTTTTCGAAAAAATGGCATCATTGTTTATGAAATTTACGCATTTTTATATAAGCCCCTATGTCGATCTTATATATACGATCAGCATAGGGGCTAAGTTTAATTGCGTTTCTCAAGCTTCTCCGCGCTCTTCGCCTTGTTATGCTCAAGCTCAACGTCAACAGCGGCGTTCAAGTGCCGCTCACCAAAGTCTAATGATAGATAAGGATAATAAGTCCGTCTTTTTTTAATATTCAATTATATCGACCGTCGCATTTTCGGGCAAAACGGTTTTAACGACCGAGTTCTTCGGAATTGCAAGCGTGTATTTCTTTGCGCCGTCCACGGTCTCGCACCTTACCGCTACAAGACCCTTTGCAGTGGGGACTACGCCTTCAAAGCTCTCAAGTCCGTCGTAGGGCTCAAAGCGGATCGTCTCGTATCCCGCGCTTTCGGGACGGATACCCAAAACGAATGCGCCGAGCAGATACGTAACGCCCGCGCTCCATGCGTGGCAGATGGTGAAATACTTAGGCCTTTCTTTTTCGTTAGCGTTTACGTATTCCCAGAACGACGTTGCGCCCCTGCGCAGCATACTGCCCCAGCATCTGTCCGCCAGCTCCATAGCTCCCTTGCCGTCGCCCATAAGGAATCTTCCCGCCGCCTCGTATGTATTCATAAGAGGCGAGACCGTGTCGTTTCCTCCGAACATATGAGGATCATATTCGCTGCCTACGGTTGCACCCCAAGGAGTCCAGAGCTTTTCTCTCAAAGTCTTCATAACCGCTTCTGCTCTCTCGCCTTCGGCTATGCCGAAAAGCAGACAAAGAGCGTTTCCGTCCTGAGGGATATACGTGGGCTTGTAGGTGTCGAGATATGCCTGCTTTTCGTCGCTCCAAAGGCGGGTGTTAATGGCATTCTTTACCTTTTCGGCAAGCTCTCTCCACTCCTTTGCGCGCTCGTCGCCGACGATATCGGCAAATTCCGCCATACAAAGAAGGCTCTTGTAAAAGAGAGCGTTGACGTGAGGCTTTTCGCCAAGTCGGTCAACGGACTGCGTATAGTCCACGGCGCTGTTCCCCCTGCAGTATCCTCCGCTATAAATGGGATATTGGTACATCAGATAATTTGAATTCATCTTGCCCATCATCCAATCGACGTTGGTCGCAAGCTCATCGAAATGCTGACGCACAAGATGAGTATCGTTGAAATAGAAATAGTGGACGTAGGCGTGGATTATTCTCCATGCAGGGTATTCCCACAGACCGAAGTTTCTGGAATATTTGTCGGCAACGAGACCTATGCTGCCTCTCGACTCCGTGTACGAAAGCGAGCTGATGGTCAGCCTTCCGTCACCGAAGGCGTAAGCGTCTATCAAAGCGTCGATAATGCCGTCGCCCGAGAAATACTGCATCTCGTTTCGAGGACAGCTTTCATAATCCTGATGCTTATTTATGTGAAGAGTGTACTTTCCGACCTCCCACATTTCGTTGAATGCTTCCTCGGAGCAGTTGAAATATCCCTGCTTGTCGTGATTCATAAGCTCAAGATCGAATCCGAAGCGGGTAAGCTTGACCTTGGTGTTGAAGATCAGATGCATATATTTTGCCGCGCGTCTGCGAATAAAGATCAGTTTATTCTCGCCCTTTTTAAGCGATGCCTTCAAAACAAGGAACTTCGCCGTACTGTTGGGCGGAGTTTTATCGAATTCGAGGTCTTGGGGGTAACCGGTGAAGTCAAATCGGACCTCAACGACGCCGTCGTTCTCTGCCTCGCACTCAACGCAAAAATATCCGCAGCGGATCTTGTCGAACTCGCCGAAAATGTATGAGCTTTCTTCAACGGAGATAAATGCTTCTCCGTCTCTTTCCATATTGGTGGAGTGGATCTCCGTGGGTGCTGCAAACTCCTGCTTCGGCTTTGAAAAATAATCTCCGTATCCCTTAGCAACCGTCAGCACCGCTTCGGGAACCTCGATCTTCTTTTGTTCGGGCAAGAGCGCCGCCGAAAGCCAGAATCGGTCGTATTCGTTCCTTGTTACCTGTGTAAAGACCTGCGGAGCATTCTGACCGTCGTCACTTTCACACACCCAGGTGTCGTCGGTGGCAAAGGTCTCAAGCTCGCCGTCAAGATCCAATTCGACTTCTGCGGCGACTTCCGAAAAATACGTGCCGCGGCGTGTCTTCATTTCCTCATTAAAGGTCTGATAGTAATGACCGCCAAGGACGAGCTTTATCTCGTTTTCACCAAGCTTCAGCCTTGAGGTAAACTCCGAATAAGCTATACGGTTTACGTAGCGTCCCGTGCTTGCGCCGACAAATTCTCCGTTTACGTATACTCCGCAGACACCCTGCGGCAAAAATCTGATAGCGGCAAAGGTAGGAATTGAATCAAGGGTAAATTTTTTAGTATAAGTTGACCATTCGCTTCCTTTATGCTTTATTAAACCGATATGGTTGATAGACGTCAACGTGTTATCATTACCAATTATTCTGTATTTGTTATTCATAGCAATCTCCATTCCGCCGCTCTGCGGCGGCACAAATAGTAATCGATAAATTTTGCCGAACAGGCAAAATTCGCGCGCAAAAAAGGTTATTTCATTATTAATCTGAAGTAACTTTCACGCTACTCATCCTTTCAAGTATATAGATACGGTGAAATGGTTAAAAAAAGTATACAAAAACCGCTCGGTTCGTTTGAATCAAGCGGTTTTCTTTTTTATCAGAACCGCGGTATCTCGATCGGCACACCGCCCTGAACAGCGCTTTCGTGTGCGAGAATGCCCGGGAGAGACATATTAATAGCGAAATCCACGTCAAGAACAGGCTTTCTGCCCTCTGCCACACAGGAGATAAAGTCGGCAAGCATCTTTCTGTCCGCGCCGCCGTGACCCGTGGAAGCGTCCTCGCCCTCGTAAACGGTCGTGACGGGGATCTCGATCTTTTCCTTGTTGGAATCAGGCACGCTGTAAAGCGTTGCGAAGGAATGAGATTTGGTCGTACCCATGGTAGTATTATCGGTAACGATATTGCCGCGTGTGCCGAACAGGCGGAATTTATGTTCAGCGCCAACGTACGCGCCGAAACAGATAAAGACGCGGATGACGGCGCCCTTTGCGGTCTTGATCAGAGCAATTCCGTTGGACTTTCTCTGGGGGGTGTAGGGATTGTAGATCACGTCGGGCTCAAGGCAGGTGACGCTGACGCAACGGTCGTCCAAAATATAGAGGATGGGACCTAACTCGTGAGTAATGTACTTGATCGCGGGGTTAAAGGCGCGCCAATGCGTGGTGCCGTCAGGACATTTAAATTCGTCGGGATTAAATTTATCAGGGTGGCCGGAGTGGAGATAATCTCCCTCGACGTATACGACCTCGCCGAAGTCTCCCTGCTCGCGCATCTTCTTCCAGGTCTCGATGAATGCCCAATAGCAGCAGTTCTCACCCGCCATATATATGAGGTCGGGGTGAGCGTCAACGATAGCCTTCAGCTCGTACGCCTCCTCAAGGGTATTGATGGAAGGTATCTCGCTGAGCACGTGCTTGCCCGCCTCCATCACCTTCTTAACGATCGGAACGTGATAGATCGCCTCGGTTGCCACGATAACGGCGTCGATATCGCTCTTCAGCATTTCGTCCAGATCGGAGTAAAAAACGCAATCCTTAAAGTTCGCTTCAATCCTTGCCTTAGCGCTTGCAAGAGTTTCAGGGTTGTGATCGCAAGCGGCGCAGAGCTTGGCGTTTTCAAAACCACGTCCTTCTACGGCAACGTCAGCTCCGCGCTTAAGACCGACAACTCCGTATTTGATGATCTTCTTTTCCATTTTTTGTTCCTTTCTTATTGTAAATTCATTTAATGATTACAGTTTTACGTTTTCAAGCTATGCCGATTAACGACTCGTTCTCTCTGTCTCTCGGTCAACTTCTCTTTGAAGATCGTAAGTGAAGACCGAATCAGGAGGAGCGATATCAAGACGGTGAATATAAAGCCTCCTCAGCACGCCTACTATATAATAATGATATCATCGATGCCTTGGGTTGTCAATAGGAAAAAATTGCTTTTTTGTAGTAAAAAACTCACAAAATCTTGATTTTTGACCCAAAAAAGCCAACGTTTAATAGTATAAATCAATAATACTTTTTGACGAATCGATAATTATTATTTTTTAAAGCTTGAATTTTCCGTAAAAGATAACCTTGTCTGATATAGCCCGAGACCTGCATTGCGGCGTCGCGGAAAGTACTCCGCCGTTTCTATAACCATCGTATTGCGTCAGACGTTGAGTGTCAACGCGCGCAACCGCTTTCGGCTTTTAAATTTCGCAAAATTCTTTTATTATCAATCGTTTTTCCGAACTCTACTCACAGTAGAGTCGAGCTTTTCTCGCGGTAGAGCGCCGATAAACGCGCCGTAGACGCAAAGCTCCTGACCGTTCCTTGACTCTATCGGGGAAAAGGGGTATCATTATAATCGTAAAGCGCACGGCTTTTCAAAAATCAACACCCACGAACCTACGAAAGAATTTGCGAAAGGATATAAAGCTATGAAAAACACGAACAAGAAAAAGGAGATAATCCCCATATTCTTCGCGGTAGACGACCGTTATGTTCCCCATCTCACCGTCGCTCTGCGCTCCCTTATCGACAATAGCTCCAAAAGATATGTCTATGAAATAAACATACTCATCGACAAGCTTGAGGAGAGCAATAAAAATCTACTTTTCTCTATGCAGACGGAAAACGTCAAGATCTCGTTTTTTGACGTTGCCGAAAGACTCAAGAGCATCTGCGAGAGGCTTCATATGAGAGATTATTATACGAAAGCGACCTATTACCGCTTTTTCGTTCCCGAAATGTTCACTCAATATGAAAAAGGCGTCTATCTCGATTGCGATATCGTCATAACCGACGACGTAGCGAGGCTTTATCACGCCCCTATGGGCAAAAATCTCGTGGCGGCGGTCACTGACGAGATAATAACAGATATAGAGGTCTTTGCAAACTATTCAGAAAGAGTACTGAACATTCCAAAGGACGAGTATTTCAACGCGGGCATCCTCGTTATGAATCTTGCCGAGATGAGAAAATACCGTATTGAAGAAAAGTTCGCAAAAATGCTTGGCGAGAGAGTCTACAGAGTGGCGCAGGATCAGGACTATCTCAACAAGCTCTGCAGAAACAGAGTTTTTTATCTCAATCAGAAGTGGAACAAGACTCCCATGCCCAATTCCGACCGAAACGCAGTTCCCAAGATAGCTCATTACAAGATAAATTTCAAGCCCTGGAGATACGACGACATTCCCTACGCCGAGCTTTTTTGGGAATACGCAAAAAAGACGCCCTTCTATAATAAGTTCGTAGAAGAAAAGGCAGGATACAGTGACGCTGAAAAGCTTCGCGACAGTATGCAATTTTCAAATCTTGTCGACCTCGCCGTAAAGGAAGTCGGAGATATAGCCTCGGACAATTCGGACACAGAAAAGCTTATTTTTGCGGAGGTATAAAATGGAAATATCCGCGAAAAGGCTTGAAGTCCTCAGAAAAATCGAGGAATACGAATCAAAGGGACTTTTCGATAAAGACGTTGAAAACGATCCCCCTACGCGCCCGCTCAAGGCGGGCGAGGTCGACTACGTTGGCAAAAAGCTATCAACGAGGATAGGAACAAGGATCGCCAACAAGGTAGGACAGCGTCATTTTGAAAAAATGATAAAAAAAGGCGACGTAATATTGCGTGATATAAGGGGACGGGAAAATCTCGACGCCGTCGCAAATTGCGGCGCGCTTATCACCTGCAACCACTTCAACGCCTTCGACAATTACGCGGTCTATAAGGCTCTTGCGCCAATGCTCGGCAAACGCGATCTTTACAAGGTAATTCGCGAGGGCAACTACACGAGCTTTAAGGGGCTTTACGGCTACCTTTTCCGCCATTGCAACACTCTTCCCCTCTCCTCCTCTCTTTCCTGCATGAAGGAGCTTATGCGCGCTATGAGGACGCTTTTCGCGCGCGGTGAGAAGATACTGATATATCCCGAGCAGGCCATGTGGTATAACTACAGAAAGCCCCGTCCGCTGAAGCTTGGAAGCTTTCGCTTCGCGGCAAAGGAAAACGTCCCCGTGCTTCCCATCTTCATAACCCTCGAGGACACCGAAAAAACAGACTCCGACGGTCTTCCGATACAAGCCTACACGGTTCATATCCTCCCCGCCATCTTCCCCGACGGAAGTCTCAGCATTCGCGAGAACACCGAAGAGATCTGCCGCGAAAACTACAGACTCTGGAAGGAGACCTACGAGAGCTTTTACGGAAAGAAGCTTGAATACACCACCGAAGGAGAGATCGATATATGTTCTATATGATCGTAATAATCGCGGCTATGCTTCTGACTATCGGCGGAAATCTGATTTTCGCGTCCGACCTGACGACAAGCTACGCCTTGAATTGCGCGCTATCGGTCGTCGTGGCAACGGTCGCAGTCATAGCCGTTGACGGGATCTCGGCTTTGGTAATAAGAAGACTTACACCGCAAAAATGGTATCTTCCCTGCCGCCGATTCTTCCGAGTATCAAAAAAAGAGCGGAATTTTTACCGATCCTTGAAGATCAAGGCGTGGAAAGACCTCGTCCCCGAGCTCGGACTTTTTACAAGCTTCAGCAAAAGCTCACTCAAGAACACCGACGACGAAGGCTATCTCTTACGCTTTCTTTCAGAATCGAATTACGGCGTTATAATTCACCTTGCAAACGCCGCTCTCGGCTTCGTTATCGCATTCATACCCATCTGCGCCTCCCCAGGCGTATGGATACCCGTATTTGCGGTCAATTTCATATTGAGTCTGATGCCCGTAGCCGTCCTTCGCTATACAAGCCACACGCTCCTCGCGCTTTACGAGAGAAGCGAAAAGAAAAAAACCGTCGTTTGACGGTTTTTTCTTTATTTTCAATTTTTCTTGCCTATTTTTGACCAAAGCACGATTATCAGCTGCCCCGGGATCCCCAACAGATAAAACTGCCAGATGTTATATCCTCCGACGAGCACCGCGATATGTATCGACGCGATAAGCGTCCACACCATAAGCGAGATAATGAGATAATTTCTTCTGCTATCAAACCAAAGCGCGTTGAATATGAGCCAGACGAGCATAGAAACAGGCACCGCAAAGACGAAGGACAACCAATGCGCCACGACGTCCGTAGTAGCTATATCTATCGGTATAAATATGACCGCCGCGATCAGCCAGACAAGCAAAACGCTCATTCCCGTTATCATTACGTGAGTTCTTTTTCTCTTTTTCTCTCGCTCCAACTCCTCGCAGGTAAGCTCCCTCGGATCGTGGTCTGCGGTAATAAGATAATCGACCGTAACACCAAAAAGGTCGGCAATGCTCTTAAGCACGGAAATGTCGGGAACCGACTCGCCTCTTTCCCACTTTGATATAGCCTTATCCGAATAATTCAAGCGTTCGGCAAGCTCTATCTGCGTCATAGGATAATTCTTTCGCAAGGTCGCGATATTTTCTGCGATTATCGCTTTTATATCCTCCATAGGCTCACCTCCCCTTCTTTTTGAATATCCTTTTTGCTATCGAGCGGACAACTCTCTTTATTGCTCTGAAAAATTTGCGTGGATAAAATCCATTCACGCGACGGCGGCAATACGCGCGGTATCTGCGAGAATCAAGCTTGATCCTTTCATCTCCTCGCAAGACCTCGATAAGAACACCGATTATATCCTCGTCGGTTATTCCCCTCTCAAGAAAATCGCAATTATCTCCACACATAATATACGACTCGGGCAATACCTTTACCACTCTGTGCAGAATATATTTTTCGCCCGAGCGGTAAAGCGCCACGTCGTATTTTTTCAATCCCTCCGAGGCAGGAACGATCACCACGCTGTCGCTGTCACATTTAAGCATCGGCTCCATACTGTGTCCCGACACGCGACCTATGTAAAAGCCCTCCTCGGAAAGAATATCCTCTATTTTTTTATTACTCGCTATCATTCCGTCTCAAGAAAGCCCTGCTCGGCAAACTGCGAAAGGATCGTCCTTATGTCCGAAGCAAGACGCGAGCGCTCGACGTCGTATTTTTCAAGCATAGCGTCGCATATCTGCTCCTCGCCATATCCCTGCTCCAAGAACGTCCACACGTCTGCCGCCGTTGCGTTCAGCTTGATCATTCCGCGAAAGCTCTTACTTGCGTCACCTACGGTCACGACGACATAATTGTCCATGACCTTACGTAAAACGAAACCCTGCTTTATCTTCACGATAAGGACTCCTTTCAAAAATTTCAAATCAACACTCTATAGACTCAAATTCCTCAAGAGCCGCCTTGAAGGAAGCCATGCAGGAATTGAACGCGTCCATCTTGGTAAGATCGACTCCCGCAAGCTTAAGAAGCTCTACGGGGCTATCGCTTCCGCCCGAGGACAGGAATCTGAAATAATCCTCAACAGCCGCCTCACCCTCATTGTATATTCTCTCTGCGATAGAGACCGCGGAGATGATACCCGTCGCGTATTTGTAAACGTAGAAGGCTCTGTAAAGGTGAGGGATCCTCGCCCACTCGTATGCTATCTCGGGATCGGAGACAACGCTTCTGCCGTAATATTTCTTGTTAAGATCGTGATATACCTGACAGAGCGAATCCTTCGTCAAGGGCTGTCCCTTCTCTGCCATATCGTGAGAAATATACTCAAACTCTGCAAACTGCGTCTGACGGAAGAGCGTACCCTTGAGCATATCCATATAATAGGAGAGGAGATATTTCTTAAGCTTTTCGTCGGTGGTGGTCTTCATAAGGTACTTAAGAAGAAGCACCTCGTTGACCGTACTTGCGACCTCTGCTACAAAGATCTTATAGTCCGCCTTCTCCTGAGGCTGATTTCTCTCGGAGAAATAGGAATGCATAGCGTGACCGAGCTCGTGAGCGAGAGTAAACACGTCTCCGGTCGTCTTCTGGTAGTTAAGAAGCACGTAAGGGTGCTTAAGGCCGTAAACGCTGGAGCTGTACGCGCCGCTTCTCTTGCCCTCGGTCTCCTCAACGTCTATCCAACGGTTGTCGTGAGCCTCCTGAAGAAGCTCCTGATATCTCTCGCCAAGAGGAGCAAGTC
>JAZSJO010000001.1:0-5330 GCA_045534365.1 Eubacteriales bacterium | reverse complement strand
TGAAAAGAACGCCGCTTAAGAGGAGAAGAAGTCTGCGCGATTGGAAGACTACGCTATCCAATCTGCTCCGACATCCTCCCCTCTTAAGAAACACCCTACCCAAAAAGGCGTTTATTAAATACAATAAGTGAAATTTTGCTTTAAGATACGCTCTGTAGGGTGGGGAGTTTTCTTAAAGAGTGGAGATCTTTTTCTCCCCTCTTTAAGCGGCGTTTCTTTGGTTCAGCAATGCTTGCATTGCGTGTCGCTTGCGACTGGTTTCATTGCCGACGAGGGCAAGAAATGAACATAAAAAGAAACCGATAAATCAAAATTTTAAACACCGCCTCCAATTATTTGTTTCATTTAAAAATTCACACAAAATTCACTTGACTTTTTTCGTTCGCGTGATATAATTAAATAGTTAACCGTTAACCCGTTAACTTTTGTCGAAGCCTATCGAAAGAAAGGAGATATATTTTGAATTACGAAGAAACTTCAACGGACAGAACGGCAAAAATACAAAAAACGATACACGCCTTCATTTCGACCGACATCCTGCACCGCAGAGTTATCGAGTGCTGGGCGGCAAGCGCGGGAATGCACCGCTCACAGCATAGAATGCTTATGTATCTTTCAAAATGTGAAACAACTCCCTCTCAAAAGGATCTGGCAAACAACTTTGACATAAGTCCTGCCGCCGTTGCGGTAACGCTCAAAAAGCTCGAAAGCGACGGATACATCGAGAGAGGAAAATGCTCGCTGAGCACCGACAGCCGCATCAACGAGATAAAGATAACCGAGCGCGGTCGCGAGGCTACCCTTCAGAGCAGAAAATACTTTCATCACGTCGACAACGAGGCACTCAAGGGCTTTACCGACGAAGAGCTTGATGCGTTCGTAGGCTTTCTTGAAAGAATGCAGGAAAATCTGAAAAATACAGAAAAACTCCCCACGGGGCAGGATCTTGAAAGGAAATAAACACGATGAAATGGATGAAATACGTAAAGCCTTACCTGCTTTACTTTATTTTAGGACCTCTTTGTATGATAATCGAGGTCGTAGGCGAGGTACTTATGCCGCTTTATCTTGCGGAGGTCATCAACGGCGCAATCGCGGGTACTCTGACCACGGGCTCAAGTCTCGGAGTTATGGGTAAGATGATAGCCACCGCTATTATTATGATGATAGGCGGCGTCGGAGGCTCTTATTTCGGCGCGAAGGCGTCCGTCAATTTTGCCTCCGACCTCAGAGCCGACCTTTTCAGAAAGGTACAGGGCTACAGCTTTGCCAATATCGACAGATTCTCCACGGGCTCGCTCGTAACGAGACTTACTAACGACGTAACTCAGGTGCAGAACTTCGTCAACATGATGCTCCGTATGATGCTCCGCTCCCCCGGCATGCTCATAGGCGGCGTTATTATGGCGATAAGACTCAGCCCCTCGCTCTCTATAGTTATGGCCGTGACCATTCCCCTGCTCCTTCTGGCTATCGCGTTCATTATCGCGCGCGGTATGCCCCGATTCACGAGAATGCAAACGAAGATAGACACACTCAACTCCACCGTTCAGGAAAATATCACCAACGTGCGCGTGGTAAAATCCTTCGTGCGCGAGGATTTTGAGACCGAAAAATTCAGCGACGCCAACAAGAACCTCAAGAGCGCAGGAATTTCAGCTATGAAGAATATGATATTCATGCAGCCCGTGCAGACCTTTTTTATGTATATAACCACAGGTCTCGTTATCTGGTTTGGAAGCCAGCTCGTTATAAACAATTTCGACGCGGGCATCACCACCTTCAGCGTGGGCGAGCTCTCTGCGTTCATCAACTACGTCACGCAGATACTCTTCTCGCTTATGATGGTAACTATGATGCTTATGTTCTCCTCCCGCGCGCTTGCGTCGGCAAAGAGAATTGCGGAGATCATGAAAGAAGAGATCGACATAAAGGACTCCGAGAACGTCGATTCTGACGCGCAGATAGAAAAAGGAAGAATAGAATTCCGCAACGTCACGTACCGCTACTACAAAAACAGCGCGGAGCCCGTTCTTGACAACGTAAGTCTGACCATTGAATCGGGACAGACCGTCGGCATTATCGGCTCTACGGGCTGCGGAAAGACCACTCTCGTCTCTCTCATTCCCCGTCTTTACGACACCGACGAGGGCGAGGTGCTCATCGACGGCAAGAACGTCAAGGATTACTCCCTTTACAACCCTCGCGAGGGGGTTGGTATGGTGCTTCAGAAGAACGTTCTCTTCTCGGGTACTATTGAGGAAAATCTCCGTTGGGGTAACGAGAACGCCACCGACGAGCAGATGCGTGCCGCGGCGGAGAGCGCGCAGGCGGATAAATTCGTCAAAAACTTCACTCTCGGATACGAGACCGAGCTCGGTCAGGGCGGCGTTAACGTTTCGGGCGGACAGAAGCAGAGGCTTTGCATAGCCCGCGCTCTGCTTAAAAATCCCAAGATCATAATTCTCGACGACTCCACGAGCGCGGTCGATACCGCTACCGAGGCGCAGATACGCCGCGCCTTCCGCGAGGAGCTTGCCGAATCCACCAAGATAATCATCGCGCAGAGAATATCCTCGGTGAAGGACGCGGATATGATAATCGTTATGGACGACGGAAGGATCACGGGTATCGGAACTCACGACGAATTGATGCAAAGCAACGTTGAATATCAGGAGATATACAATTCTCAAATTTCGGGAAAGGACGGTGAATGATAATGTCAAGAAGTCTTGAAGAACTCCAAAAGCAATATCACAGCTCGTCCAAGCCCGGACAGCAAAAAGGCTCCGGCGGTCCCGGACCTCGCGGCAGAGGTCCCGCAGGTATGGGCGGAAAGCCCAAGAACGCGAGAAAAACGATCGGCAGACTTCTCGGATATGTCGGTAAATACAAGGTCTTGCTCTTCGTAGTGCTCTTCTTTATGATGCTCAACACCGCCTTTTCTCTGGTGGGCGGCTATATGACGAGACCTATCATCAACCGTCTTTCGGTCTACGTCGGTCTCGAGGTCGATCCCGAAACTTTGAACAGCCCTATATATCAGGCTCTCGATTCTATTATAGAAAAGGTCAAAAACGGCGCGACGGACTTTATCGAGACCGTCGTGGGCGACGCGTACAATCCCGTTGCCACAGAGGTAATGTTCTATATTATGGCGACCATCATGATACTCGTCTGCATCTACGTTTTCACTATCGTGACAAACTATCTGCAGGCAAGAGTTATGATGACCATTTCTCAAAACTCCATAGAAAAGATCAGAAACGATCTCTTCGTCAAGCTCCAGAAGCTTCCCGTCCGCTATTTTGACACTCACCCCACGGGAGAGGTCATGTCGAGATTCACCAACGACGTTGACAACATCGACGTTATGCTCAACAACTCTCTGACCAGCATAGTTTCGGGCGTCATCTCGCTTCTCGGAACGTTCGTCTTTATGGTAACCACGAACGTCTGGCTGACGCTTATCACCGTCGTTTTTATTCCCTTCTTCGCTATCGGCGGAGGCAAGATCGCGGGCGCTTCGAGAAAATACTACTCGGGACAGCAATCGGCTCTCGGCGCGGCCAACGGCTACATCGAGGAAACCGTTACGGGACAGAAGGTAGTCAAGGTGTTCAATCACGAGGGCGTATGCTGTGAGGAATTTGAGACGCTGAACGAGGATCTGCGCAACAAGCAGATGAAGGCGCAGTTCTACGGCGGTATTATGGGTCCCATTATGCACAACACGAGTATGATAAGCTACTCCGTGACTATCGGTGTCGGCGGTATCCTTATGGTAATGGGTATGCTTGACCCCGGCGCGCTCCAGCTCTTCGCGCAATATTCCAAGCAATTCAGTATGCCTATAAACAACATCTCCCAGCAGACCGCGTCTATCTTCTCGGCTTTAGCGGGCGCGGAGAGAGTTTTCGCCGTTATGGACGAAGCTCCCGAGACTCCCGACGCCGAGGGTGCTATAGATATGCCCGATATGAAGGGCGACGTAATATTTGAGAACGTTACCTTCGGCTACAATCCCGACAAGGTGATACTGAAAAACATCTCGCTCTACGCGCACCCCGGTCAGAAGATAGCCTTCGTCGGCTCTACGGGCGCGGGCAAGACTACCGTCACCAATCTTCTTTCCCGCTTCTACGACATTGATTCGGGCAAGATAACGATCGACGGCGTTGACATTCACGACGTCAAGCGCGATTCTCTCCGCTCCAATATCGCGATGGTGCTTCAGGATACACATCTGTTCACGGGCACGGTCATGGAGAACATCCGTTACGGCAGACCCGACGCCACCGACGACGAGGTGGTTCAGGCGGCAAAGACAGCAAGCGCGCACAGCTTTATTATGCGTCTCGAAAAGGGCTACGACACGATGCTCGAGGGCGACGGAGCAAATCTCTCTCAAGGACAGAGACAGCTGCTCAATATCGCAAGAGCTGCGATCTCCAAAGCTCCTATTCTCGTTCTCGACGAGGCAACGAGCTCGGTCGATACCCGTACCGAGCGCCACATTGAGCACGGCTTGGCAAGGCTTATGGCAACACGTACCACCTTTGTTATCGCTCACCGTCTCTCCACCGTCCGCAACTCAAACGCTATTATGGTGCTTGAGCAGGGCGAGATAATCGAGAGAGGTACTCACGAGCAGCTCCTCGAAATGAAGGGCCGCTACTACGAGCTCTACACGGGCAAACGCGAGTTGGATTAATATATTATATACGCATGGGAGAGGGAACTTTTTTAAAAAAGTTCCCTCTCCCATGCACTCCCCCACCTTCCAAAAAACTTTTGGGGAAGAGGATAAAAACAAAAATTCTCTACGATCGTGAAAAACTTCAAATTTTGATTTATCGAACTCTTGGCGATGTCTTTTTTGAAAGTTTCGCTCAAGCCTTTTCAAAGGCTTGTTGCTTGGCGATGTTTTCGAAGAAAACTCACGACGAGGGCACAAGTGCCCGAAGTAACACGTCGCGAACGGCGGTCTTTAATGCGATGTTTTCGTAGAAAACTCGCAACGAAGGCACTTGTGCCTGAAGTAACACTCCGCAGAGGGCGAAATGCCCCTATCCTTCCAAAGCGCCACCGAAGGGTGAATGCCAAGCCATTGGCTTGGCAGAGGGGGGGACTACTCGTGGTGGGGAGTGCTTCGCCGTAGGCGAAGTTAGCAACACACAAGTGGGGGTTTTCCCTTTCGTTACAAAGGCTTATTTAAATCGTTTGTTTCGCGGGACGTCGAGGCAGGCGAAGCCGTATAGAGACGTCCCCTACGAAAATAAATGATTATGCAATTTTTACCCGTGAAATGATATGGAAGCGCTCAAAGC